>JBLNAE010000344.1:0-19619 GCA_050259195.1 Ignavibacteriales bacterium | reverse complement strand
ATCGCATGAGCCACATTTCTTAGACATGAGAAGAATATACACTGAAATAGAATTTTATTTTAGACGCTGGTCCTACCCGAAAGTTTTTTTTTGGCCTAGCTAAGCGCGCCTAGGAGTCCCATGGATTCATGCCGGGGTATACCAGCCGCCCCTCCCCTGGCCCCGGCCTGGCTGTATAGGCCATATCCGGCTAATTTTCTCTGAATTCTCTGCTCAAAAATTAATTGTAATCCTGCTACTCTCCCCAAATATCCTGTGAACTTCCTCAAGGGACCTTACCACCTCAGCCATACCCCCGGCCTTCCTTATTTCCTCAATCCTGGACCTTTGCTCAGGTGAGAGTTTGCCCTTGCCAGTCTTAACCTCTAGCTCTATATACCTCCCTTCCCAACAGCCTATTATGTCCAGAATGCCACGCATACCCATGGAACCCCGGATCTTCTTGAAGCTGCTGTTAGGAACCCACTTGAGATAGTCCATGATGAGTTTGGTTAATTCATGTTCTGTCATTTCCCCAATGCCTTCCGCCTTTTCTCAAGCAATGCCCTTTTCCCTTCAAACTCTTCGGCCAGCTCTTGCTGACATACATTGCAGATCCTTTCGCGTCCCTTAAAGACATTCCTGCTCTTGACCTTGTTGCAGTTGATACAGCGCTTCATTATCCACCCTCTTATAGTCCCATCTGTTTCAAATATTCTTGAAACTCTGGCTCAAAATCGAAAACAATGTGTTTTTTGCCATTTCTTTCTACCACCAATGTTCCCGACTCTTGATCGTAGTCGAGTTTGACGGGCTTGCCCCCAATTGCTACGGTCCTAATAAAACTGTTTGGTGAGTGTACGGATACACCATCTTTCTTCCCTTCTGTCCTCGTGTCCTCAAACAACTCTTTTTGATGTAACCCGTTGTTATCTTTCATGTTTATTGAGGACAATTCATTTTGTCCTCTATTGTCCTTATTGTCCTCTATCCCTGTTTCGCTTCCCTCTTTTGGGGACATTGAGGACATTTGAGGACTTTCCGTGTTGTCCTCAAAGCTTTCTAATACTTTTAGTATCTTAGAGGAGAAATTTGACATTGAGGACATTGAGGACAAGGGAGATAGAAGCATATACCTGCTCTCTTTCCCCGTCTTGCCGTTATGGCTTATGAGGTCAAGTCTTTCTAATTCCTTTAAATGTCGCCTTAGCGTTCTGTCCTTCGTTTCGCATTTCTCCTCGAGTTCTCCAAAGGAGAATTCCTGATTAACCCCCAAAGCTTCCTCTATAGCTTTTAACACCTTTTCCAGTTTGGGGCTAATTTCTTTATGGCTTTGGACTAACACCACTTCAGCTATGGGGATAATAGCTTCAAGGTCCTCTTTAGTGGCGATCAAGCGTTCCTTGGCATCTTTTTCCCTTTGGAACTGATAGAGCAGGGCATGGGCTTTAATGAGGGAAAGAAAGCGTGGGAAATCCCTTCGGACTCTAATCTTATCCTTGGGGAAGACCTCCACAAGTTTTTTACGGTAAGGGATATAAACCTTGTGGTTTTCTATTAAGGTTTGAGCCACTCTCCAAATTTTTGCCTCTACTTCAAGTCCCGGATCCAATTCATCTTCACGCTCTGACTCCGCATTTAAGACTCTCTCCGTTTGCTCTTTGGATTCATCCATGTATAAATCAAAAAGCCTCGTTTGGTTTTCAACATGAACACGCTCCCTCGTTGTTGTCTCGACAAAGACCAGCCCGACAGCCGGAATACGCTTCTCAATTGTAGTAAAGTTTCCTGTTGCTTCATCCTTGATAGGAATAGCGATTGATATTTCCCCTTCTGAAATCGTAGTTCGAATCGAGTAATCTGCCGCCTGGTTTCCTGAGTGTTCTTGAATGAAAAGTATTTTGTGGGAAAGATCCCCCCTAAAATGAACCAGAGCCTTAGGGGTAAGGAAAGAATATGAAAGAACATCCTCTTTTGGGAAAAGAGGTAAAATGCTATTCACCAGAGCTGATTTACCGCTTGCACTTGGGCCTTTGACAACTGTGCTGATTGATTTTTGCGTACGTCGGGAATTAAAAGAGAGATATAGTGTTCTTTTGTTGGTTTCTTCTCCCACGTATCCACGTCGCGCTGTAAGGTCCACCATCTTCTCAAGAATGGCAGGGGACCTGAGAAGTTCCTTAGCCTTTTCTATTTCTTCCTGGGTATATGTTTCTTGTTTTGTTCCTTCGGCTTCTTCTTTTTGGGACATGCGTTTTTGGTATTCTGCCATAACAGCGTCCATGTTAACATCTTCACGCCTTGCAATTAATTTGATAACCTTCATCCGTATAATGTCATTATTGAGCCGTGTTAACTCACTAAGGATCAGATCTGTTGATGTTTTCTCCTCAACGTGAAGCTCTAAGGTGAGCTTTGCATCCTTGATAAGTTCCCAGAATTCCGACGCTCCGCTTTCGACTACATAATCATCGAATCCAACTTTATCTTCTGCGCTCATTGTCTGCTTCTCCGAGGGAGCCGGATAGAAAAGGGGATCCCGCCCCGGTTGGTAATTTCCACGGCCAGTCTAATTTCCGCGTGTTTAACGCTGTGCTTTTGAGTAATGTCAGAATCAAAAACGATATAAACCGTTCTATCGGTCCAAACAATCTGATCTAGCTCTGTAAGAAAGTTGCTTTCAGAGTCCTTAAAATTCCACACGCCGCTTAAACCGATAGTTGGGAATCCTTCAAGCGTTGCCTTCACTGCCTTTTTTTCGCCTTCAGTGAAAAATAGCGCTCTATCAGGTTTATAGTCTTTGGCTATCTCTTGAACCTGTGGAAGTATATAAGCGTGATTACCACCGTCTTTTGGAGAGAGATATTTAACATCTCCGATTTTCTCTCTAAGCTTCAGTCGGTAGTATCCGGGAACATTAGGATAGCGAATCCAATAGCCGCCGATGTTAAAAATTCGCTCGTTTTCGATAAACTTAAAACCGAGTCGGTTTAAAAGTTCGGATTCGTATCTTAGAGGTTCTATGATAAAATCGTCGGGTGTAAGTCCCGACTTGGATAAATCTTTTGTAATCCAGTCTTCAAACTGTTTAGACATTAAACGCCTCTGTCCTCGGTTTACCTTTTTCCCAATCCCATTTTGAATTGATTAGGTGAGCTACCGCAAGCACAGCCAGACAAACAGGGTTAGTCCCTTCCGCTTCAGCTATGGCCTCGAGTTTCTCTTGCATAGCTGGCTTTATTGGCACTTTGAATCCGTTTCGGTGGAATTTTCGAGAAATTTTCTTGAGGATTGAAAATTTAAAACGTTTGTTTTATAATCTTTCATCGCCTGTATAATCTCCTGCCCTCGCCTTGCTTGCGACGCTTGTCGAGGGCATTTTTATTTTAATGGGCTTCTTGGTCTCCGGTCGCTTCATTATTTCCTAGCACTTTTTGAATTTCCTGATCAAACTGTGGTATCAAATGACGAATCTTAAAATACATATCATGACCCTCGGGATGAACTTCAGAGGGGCCGATGATCTGAACTTTTTGAATGCCATCCTGATCAACCACGATGTGAAGTTCTACTTTTGCTTTCATGCTCCTTTCATTCCGCCGAAAATTAGAAAAAGGGGGATTTCTTTTAAAAATTCTTAAGATTGTGTCGGGAGGGGGCAATACTCAAAATGAGATGGACCTTAATTTAAGAGAAATTCTGGAATGGGACTTCTTCTTTTATTTTATTGAATATGCGTCTTACCTCTTTCTTATCTATATTTAATACCTCTGCAATCTTAGTTACTTTAAAGGCTTCCTCGAAGTTGGTAGCGGGATCAGTTAATCCTCTTATCATATACTCAACAACCTCATGGACAAGATGAGCCTGCTTAGGTTGCCTACCTGCCCAATTTCGAAGTTCAGAACATATTTGTTCGTTTCTCTCAGTGTTGATAGCCGTTCTCTCAGGGTCCTTTATAAAATACTCTTCAACCATTTCGTTAGAAAGTTGTATCTCAGTAGGAGTGCTTTCAAAATCTTTGAGTCCAGTATGGACAACACTGACATTAACTATGTGTTGTTGCTCCAAGTCTTCCAGTAAACGTAGAAATTCGTCTGGTATTTTTTCATCTTTTGCGGACATATCTCTATACTTTTTTGTTGCGTGCCTTTCTCGCAATTGTTTTCTTGGAATCCCCTTTTCTTTTAAAAGATCCCTTTCCAGTTCATTAAGAAAATCATTGCATACAGCATGGGGGATGAACATTACTCCTTCTACTTCGCCTAGAAAAGCTTCATCAATCTTATGTCTCTTTACTACTTGTATCCACGCTTTGTGAATATCCTCAGTTAGTAGTTTATTTAACAAGCTCTCGGTTTCAGTTCCAGATCCAATTTTCTGATATCGAGCCTTATCTTCATTAGGCCCAGGTAAGGAGAGACCTTTTGTAGTATTCTCGATAACCTTCTGCAAAAATTCTGTAACTTCATTCTGACCCCAAACAATAAAAGCAGCTGTAAGCGTTGGAAAAGGTTTTTGTATCATTCTTTTTGATTGCTCTAATGTACAATACTTGGCCCAAATAACCGAGACGTTTAGAAGAAAGCTAAGCATTGGTACACCTTCATAACTCTGAGGCACTACAAGCCGAAGAAGGAAAGCAAGTTTTGATAGTTGAAGACATGAATTCTTAACTTGAAGAAGTTGAGTATTTGTTAGGCTAGGCAAATGGATTTCTGAACCCTTTTTAAAAGGCTCAAGTTGGAATTGACATAATTTCTCTATTTCTCTAAAGATAAGATTTCTGATATAATCGGGATCGTTTTCATCTATAGAAGAATAAGGGCAATCCAATAATTCTTCACAATCTTTTAAAATTATTTTCCTAAGTTTATCTATAGGAAAGGGCTGCCAGTGGGGGAAGAGAGATGAATAAGTTCGTTCAATTTCTTCGGCTCTAGCTTGAACAATAAAACTAATAGCATCACTTATTTTATTAAATATTGGTTCATCGCTCATAGTCTTTCATAAGGTAACTTATTTTTAAAATTTCCTCAATCATAATGCATACCTTTTTTTAATTTCCAATCTCAAATAGGTGTGATTGTTAAGCCCGCGTGTGCACTTGAGTAAAACCCCTACCCTCCCTTCAGCCTCAATCCCTTTGGCACCGCCACTCTTTCCAATAAATCAAACAAGCTCTGCACCAAAAGCGCCAGAATAGCGGCGGGTATTGCGCCTTCGAGAATTAGTCCAACATTATCGAGTCGGATTCCTGTGAGTATCGGCTGGCCGTAGCCGCCTGCGCCGATGAGCGCTCCAAGCGTTGCTGTGCCTACGTTGATCACCGCAGAGGTTTTGATGCCGGAGAGTATTGAACGCGATGCAATGGGCAGTTCTACGAGCCTGAGGCGCGCGCCTGAAGGCAGACCCAACGCCTCTGCTGATTCACGGACTTGGGGAGAGATGTCGTGGAGTCCTGAATATGTGTTTCTGACAATTGGAAGCAGACTGTATAGAAAAAGGGCAACAATCGCAGGTACAGAGCCGATTCCGAGAAGCGGAATCATAAATACAAGCAAGGCGAGTGATGGAATTGTCTGTATTACTCCGACAATTCCCAGGATTGCCTGTCCGATTCTTTCATTTCGATACGCCAAAATTCCAAGAGGTATCGAGAGCATTATTGCGGCGGCCAGTGATATTGAGACCAAAAAGAGATGCTCTAATGTACGGCGTATCAGCCGAGTTATAAAGGTTTCGCCTCTTGACTCGGTATTGATGGATAGATTTTTTTTAAGGAACTCAGATGCAACAACACTCTCTGGTACTCTATCAAGCTTTACCCGGGCATTCATTTGGACCATATCCGATTCTGAAATAGCTCCTTCTAATTGCAGAATCGCCTGGAGCACATCCGGCGCCTCCCTTTTTAGATCCGCTCTATAGAGAAGTACGGCATTATATTCCGGAAAGTAATTCAGGTCGTCTTTCAACACACGCAATTTGTAGTAACGAATCTCAGCATCGGTTGAATACAGGTCTATAACGTGAATACTCCCGCTTTCGAGTCCGCGGTATGCCAGGTCGTGGTCTAATCCCCTTACGTCTTTTTGCGAGAGATTATAGGCTCTACGCAGACCCGGCCAGCCATCGGCGCGATCTACAAATTCGTTGCTAAATCCAAATTTAAGTTCTGGATGGTTACGCAGGTCCGAGATTTTGGTGACGCCGAGTTTATCGGCGAAATCCTCTTTCATGCCGATTGCGTATGTGTCGTTAAAACCCAAAGAACGGCTCATGAGAATTCCCTTTTCAGCCAACGCTTTTTTAAGCGTCTCCTCATCGCGTATATCTTTATCCGCCAAAATTTCCTGAGTTATTGTCCCCGTATATTCAGGATATATGTCAATCTCCCCTTTCAGAAGCGCGTCCCAGAGAACCCTTGTGCCGCCGAGTTGCCTGAGATGCTCAATACGAGCGCCCCCGGTTCGTGCAATTTGCGCCACCATTTCTCCCAGAACGACGGATTCCGTGAATGTCTTTGAGCCTACTTTTATTTGAGTTACGGTCTGGGCTTCAGCTGCATTGACCAGAAGTAGCAGAAGTAATAATACTTCTCTACAGAAATGTTGGATGAAATTTAGATTAATATTTGTAGGGGCGAATCTTGTATTCGCCCGGAGTTGAGGGCAATCACATGTATTATTTGGTGCGCAGTGTGCACCAGATGATAATAAAAGAATGCCCCTACAATAGAGATGGTAGAATAGGCGAACTATCAATCTATTTTTCCTCGATTAATAGATTCGAGCGGGCTTCGCTGCGCGTTAATAAAACGGGTGACAAATGGCTCGGCGGGCGTTTGAACGAGGTCTATAAGGGTTCCTTTCTGCACAATGCGGCCGCTCTTTAGCAAAACAATTTCATCTCCAAAAAATCCGGCTTCGCCGATGTCATGTGTGACCATTGCCACCGTTTTACCGAGGGCTTGAAAAACTTTTCTTAAATCCACCTGCAGTTCAAATCGAATGAGAGGATCGAGCGCCACAAGCGGTTCATCAAGCAAAAGAATATCGGGGTCCAGCATGAGCGCCCGCATCAAGCTTACGCGCTGCTTTTGTCCTCCAGAAATTTGAACCGGATAGCGATTCAGGAGATCAGGGGGAAACTTTGTTAATTTACATAGCTCAACTATACGGTCTCGAATCCGATCTCTATTCCAACCGAGATAATGTGCCATTAGAGAAACGTTTTCTTGAGCGGTAAGATGCGGAAACAGACCGCCGTCCTGAATTACATATCCCATCCTTTGGCGGATGGCGAATACGTTATTAGATGTTAGCATTTGCTCTTCTATGTATATACTGCCCCTATCCGGCTTGATAAGGCCGATAATGAGCCTTATTAATGTGGATTTGCCGCAACCGCTTGGGCCGATAAGTACCGTAGTTCTACGTGGGTGGATTATCAGATCAGTAGAATCCAGCGCCTTTGTAGAGCCGTAGGTTTTTGAGACGTTCTCTAGATTTATCATTGAGAGGCTTATAACAGATTAAGCGTCAAGCCCAATCCATAGAAACATACAATAGTCCGGGAAACAAAAGAAGATTTATTTTTGGCTAAAGTATAACAACCCCGATCTGGATGTTACCAACCTTCGGTTCCAGGCTCTCCCTTGAAAGGCCCCACAATGTCGCTTGTGATCCAGCCCCCATAGAAATTGCCCGGCTGTGGTTTTACGAGTTCGTCGTCCACATAACAGGCATCCATTTTTTGGGGATAGAATGCAACATAATTTTTGATTGAGGTATATCCTGATGTGGGATCGGGATAAGACCACGCAGCATTCCGAGTTTCTCTGTCGCCCACAATCACATTGTAATAAGACGCAATGCCCTTCCATTCACAAATTGTGTTCTTTTGAGTTTTTTTAAGGTGCTCCATCTTGATATCTTCAGGCGGAATGTAATAAACGGGTGGACTGCTGGTCTCCAGCACCCTCTTGGCTCTCCGTGTATCTGCAATGGTTGCATTGTTGAAAACAACTTTGATATGCCTCGTAGAATCTTCGACACGAGGGGTACGAGGATAATCCCAGACGGATTCCTGCCCCGGCTCTGGCTCAATTTGTTTCCGTTCCATTTTTATCGAACGCAGAGGTATTGCACGCTGAACCTATTTTGATCATCTATCCAGACATGCTCGACTCGAAATGTATCGCTAACGAGTTGCTCGAATTCCTCCGGCGTGTACTTATACGAATATTCGGTCAATATGGCCTCGTCTTTCCCGAAGAAGATTTCGGCGTCACCTATGTACACGTACTGATTCTTGCGGCTGACCAAATATATCTCCATCCTTCCTTCACGGCTGTTATAGAACGCATGGTGTCTCCACTGGTTAAGGCGAAAATCGGCGCCAAGCTCGCGGTTTAGCCGCTCAAGCATGTTGAGGTTGAATGCAGCCGTAACCCCCTTTTTATCGTTATAGGCGGCTTCCAGGTTTTTTTTGTCCTTTTTAAGATCAACCCCAATCAAAAGCCCGCCTCCCTTGCCTGAGATTTTGGCAATGCGTTTGAGTAAAGAGACGGCCTGTTGGGGGGTAAAATTTCCAATTGATGAGCCGGGATAATAAACAACCTTATGAGACCAGGGAAAACGCAAAGAGGACAAATCGAAATGCTGTGTGTAATCCGCAAATATAGGGAAGATCTTAATTTGAGGATAAGCCTCTGCAAGGGCGGTCACAGATCTCACCAAATGTTCAGCCGAAATATCAATCGGCACATAACCGGCAGGCTCTTTGAGGTGGTCTAATAACAGCCTTATCTTCAGACTGCTGCCACTGCCGAACTCTATCAGCAGGCAACTCTTACCTAGGAGCGCCGAGATTTCTCCAATATATTTATTCATAATCGCCATCTCGGTTCGGGTGAGGTAGTATTCTTCAAGCTCGCAGATTTGATCAAATAATGCCGAGCCTCTCTCGTCGTAGAAGAGCTTGCATGGGAGTTCCTTCTGCGGCTTTTGCAAGCCCTCCAGCACCTCTACTAAAAGGTCATTCTCTTCTGGCTCAAACCTTTGAAGTGTTAATAGGTTCTTATGCATCTTTAGCAACCCTGATCCCCATAAATTGCCAGCGCGCACTAGGTGGGAAGAAATTCCGATAGGTCCTCCGGATATGAGACCTTGGCGTTGCACACGAGCCCCCGCGAAGCACCATTTGATTTGACATAAATTTCCCGTTGTATTCCCCCAGCGCGCCAGGCAGGGTTTTGTATCCGGGATAAGGCACGTATGGACTGCGCGTCCACTCCCATACATCTCCAAATATCTGCCTGAGCACTCCATTCGACTTCTTATCAGATAGAGCTACTGGATGATAATTATCGTTATCCACAAAATTTCCCTCCACCGGAACATTAGACGCGGCAATCTCCCATTCTGATTCAGACGGCAGCCTTGCGCCCGCCCACTGGGTATAGGCATCAGCTTCATAGTAGCTCACGTGACACACAGGCTCATTTGGGTCTACCTCGCGCATGCCGGAGAGCGTGAAATTCCACCAGCGTCCATCCCGTTTTTCCCAGTACTGAGGAGCACACCAGCCACTTGTCTCGACCGTATGCCAGCCATCCGATAGCCAGAACTCCGGTCTCCTGTAGCCGCCGTCTTCCACGAATGCGAGATATTCACAGTTTGTCACAAGGCGTGATGCCAACCGGAACGGTTCGAGAAACTCCCTGTGTCGAGGCAATTCATTATCAAAAGCAAAGCCGTCTCCCTTATGACCTATGAAATGCACTCCTTCAGGAAACGATACCCAGCTCATTTTGGGCACAGATGAAGCTTTAGGATTATCACAGCTTACATAGACAGGTCGGAGCGGATTAACTGAGAATACGTGCTTAATGTCCGTGACTATCAATTCCTGGTGTTGTTGTTCGTGATGTAGTCCGATCTCAATTATGGGAGCAATCTCCTCGATTTGCGCTTTATTTGCTTCTCCAAGAAATTCAATCACGCTCTGGTCTATATAGTGTCTATACTGATAGACCTCTTCTACGGTCGGTCTCGATAGAAGCCCGCGCTCCGGGCGAGCGTGTCTTTCCCCAACCTGCACGTAGTATGAATTAAAAAGGTATTTGTACTGTGGATGCGGAGATTTGTAATGGGGATTTACTTTAGAGAGCACAAAGGTTTCAAAAAACCAGCTTGTATGCGCAAGATGCCATTTTGTCGGGCTTACGTCGGGCATGGATTGAATTACGTAATCTTCAGTGCAGAGCGGTTTGCAAAGCGCCTCAGTAAATTCGCGAACGGTTCTGTAGTCATCAATAAGCGAACGATTGGAATCTCCGTTTCGTTTTTCTTCAACCGGGCTGTGTGCTTTTGTTTTGGTGTGCATTTCCGTAGGCCCTCTCTTTATTTATGGTATTGATTATCGGAGAAAATAAAGCCTATTAAAAGTCTAAATGACATTTCTGACAAATTCATTTTTTTATTAACTCTAGCAAAATTGTTAACAAATGAAACCGCTCACCTATTAGACGCTCTTCAAGGTGGTAAGGATTCATTTGCTTATGGTAGATTATTCTATAGAATTACATAATACAAAGGAAAGCTATATGGAAGAAAAGGTTGACAGATTAAAAGATATACTAAGTGATTTAGAATCTGCTCTCGTGGCTTTTTCGGGCGGGGTGGATAGCACGTTTCTTCTCAAGGTTGCACATGATGTTCTTGGCGAAAAGGCCGTCGCTCTTACCGCGATCTCCCCTTCTTATCCCGCTTTTGAATTAGAAGAGGCAAGAGAGATTGCAAAGGAAATCGGTGTGAGGCTTATAACGGAAAACTCCTATGAACTCGACATTCCCGGATACGCGGAGAATTCTCCAAGAAGATGCTTTTTCTGTAAAGCGGAACTCTTTACCATTTGCTTCAATAAGGCAAAAGAGCTTGGGATAAAAAACGTAATCTACGGCGCAACCCTCTCGGACCTGGGAGATTTTAGACCGGGAATGGACGCCGCAAAGGAAATGGGAGCAAAGGCCCCGCTCCTTGAAGCCGGACTCAATAAAGAAGAGATTCGGGAACTAAGCTGCAGAATGGGACTCTCTACATGGGATAAACCACAGATGGCGTGCCTTTCTTCGAGAATTCCTTATGGCACCAACGTTACAGAAGACAAACTCAAAACCATAGCCCTCTCTGAACTGTTTTTAAGGCAGCTTGGACTCAGGCAATTTCGGGTGAGATACCATGAAAAGATTGCGCGTGTTGAAATTGATGAAGGCGAGTTCGAGAAGATTCTCAGCCGAGATTTGAGAGCCAAGATTTCAAAGCGGCTAAAAGAGCTGGGGTTTACCTATGTCACAATTGATATAGATGGATATAGAACCGGAAGCATGAATGAGGCAATCATTAAAGGTCGCTAAATAAGCCAATCTTGCAACAATCTCTTGTAAATCTGCTACATAGCCGCCAGATATTAATAGACGCGCTGCTGAGACTTTTCCTCCCGCTATTCCTCGGCTAACAATGATTTGAAATCTTCGTACATTTTTACAACTTCATTTCTGGATTTTCCAAAAACAGCCAATGTGAATTTGCCATACTCGAGGCAACCAGTATTGTAAGGAACTAATCCTTCCCCCATTTTAGGATTGAAGAATAAGTGTCCGTATGATTCTTTAAGTTCGGCAAATGAACTTGCATTTGTCTTTACATTTGCCGAAAGAAAGGCTTCTATGTATGGCCCGTCTTTCTGTTTCTGCTTTATGTTAAGGTGTTCCATTAGGGACTTGGAATAAGTCGCTGCGTTGGTTCTTGGATTGATTTCGGCAAGAAAGTGCTTGAATTCCCCCGTCTTTGAATTAAAATATTCTCCAAAATCAAAGCCTACCAATCCACAATACCCTTCAGCTTGTAGCCATTTTGATATTCTCCGTGCTGAATTCATCATGTCCTTTAAGGTCTTAGCACCTGAGAGATAAACATTACCTTCGTGCACCAGTTTGTCACTCAAAAGCTGATCAGTAACACAGACACACAATATCCTACCGTTGCCCGGCTCTATGTGCACGAGGATATTTGGAGAGACGATAACATCAAGCATTACCTCCACTATATATATTCTGTTATCGATTCTTCCTGTTATTTTGCTCAACGCTTTTTTAATACTCTCAGGATTGTTTTCAACAATAACGAGCGAAGACCCTGAGGCACCGTAAGACCCTTTAACAATCACTCTGCCAGTTTTATGAATGTAACGATTGATGGCGACCTGAATAGGTGTTAGGTCGAGTGGCCTTCCTAATTGCAGTTCTATTATATCTCCCTCAGGAACTGGTACACCAAGTTCAATTGCTTTTGTCCTAACATTGTGCTTATGGTTAGCATAATCAACTAAATCTGAATCTCCTCCGAGTAGATGAACTTTCCTACCTAGTACTGCTTCCAAAATTGCTGCTAATTTAGATTCTCTAGACGTCGCAATGAAGGGGTTCAAAACGATTTTTTTATTTCGTTTGATCAGCTTTCGGATTTTCAAAAGTGCCTCATAATTCCCCATTAATAAATCTGACAGGCTGGCACTAGAATTCGGGTGAACGCTCTCTGATGCCACAACAACATTCCCATTCCTAGGACTGATTCCCATGCTATAGAGAAATTGGAAATACTGATTATCCACCGTTTCTGCAACACACACAAGATCATCTGGTCTAGCAAATACTAAAGACCTTTCAGGATATTTTTCGAATCCTGAAATAAACTCAGATACATTCTTTATTGAACTAATGTCATGGACAAATATCTGAGTAACACCGGCACCACCTAGGGTTTCAATGATTGAGCTTATCCCATTTTCTAGATCAAATTCGGTTTGATACAATGCCGCCATATCGCTCACTTTGCAGTCCTCGACGTGATTCATCACCGTGTCCATCGGCAGAACTAATTCCGGTGATTTATGAGTGATTCCAGTCAATTCCGTCGTAGGCGGATTTCACTAAAGAGCGGGAAACCCGGAATTTACCATTCGGTTCGAATTGAATCTCAGGCACCAAAATCACATGAAATTCTACAGCTTGCCCTAGTACGGTGATTACAGACTGTTTAAGTCGGGTGAGTTCCTGTGTCGTGGGTGTGGTCGACGGCACTACTCGTAAGGTGATCCGATCTTCCTGTTCCTGAATCAACTGATATTGACGAATCCACCCCGCACCAAGCAGGCTGGGCACTGTAATTTCATAGGGATGTATAATGCGTCCTCCCGGTAGCAGAAAGTAATCAATCATGCAACCCTGTATCGCCCGTATAGTAGAAGATTGCTGTCCGCACCGGCAGGTCTCGGATCCTTTCGTAACTATGTCGCCGAGTCTATATCGAATTAAGGGCATAGCGAAAGAATGGAGATTTGTGCCTACCACCTCGCCTCTCTCGCCCGTCGCCGCAGGACGGCCATCCTTGAGAACCTCGATAATTATACTGTCTTCGCACGTATGTAATTCGCCCGTCTCCTTACATTCCCAGGCGATGAGGCCAAATTCGTAGCTGGCGTAATAGTCAAGAACGGGAGCTGCGAAGGCTTTGGTGATCTGCATTCGCATTAGTGAGGTGAGCACTTCTCCACCAACTAATACCAGGCGGGGACGGATTACCGAACGATCATCATCACTAATAACCTGGGAGATCCACGAAATGACTCCAGATAAGCCAGTCAAAACATCGGGGCGTAGATTCCGCAATCTACGCACGATCTCCTCCGGAGGTAAGAGACAACTAATTTCCACCTTGCGAAGAAGACCCAATGATCGGAGTGTCTTGATGGGAAGTTGGATGCTGCGGGGGTGTTCGGGTCGAATAAGAACGACGTTTGCTTGGCTGTCCCTCATCCTTAATCCAACACGCATAGCATTACGCAACCGAAATAGACCAAAGAGATAGTTTTCAAGCCGCGTTCGCCGGATGGTGAACGGCTCGCCTGAGGAACCGCTGGTCATGTGGACAATAAGGTGCTCAAGATTCACATCACGAGCTACGATCTCTTCTGCAGGCAACAATTGGAGATCCTTCTTTGATGTGATCGGAATGGCAGGAAGGTCAGATACACTTTGTATGTCATTTGGTGTAAGACCGCTTCGGTCAAACAGCCTGCGGTAGTAGGGAACATTCTCATAGGCATGAGTGATTAGGCGGCGCAATTGCCTGTTTTGGAATGCGACGATTTCATCCCGCGCTGAATCTGGATGACGTAGAAGTGAGCGCATTACAGAGAATTGATTTAATAGAGTATTCATTGACTCGGTTTCCTAATAACTGTTGTGCTAAAAATTCAACCTCTCCATATTTAATATGTAGCATAGGCAATTGGTATAACTTAGTGTCTCGATATCTTTGGCTAATTATTGCCTAAGGACCAGTGATCATTCCTTAGAATATCTCCTCATACCCCTCGGCGAGGTTCTCAAAACTGGGGACTCCGAGTTTATCCAAGAATGCAAGCCTTACTACCCCTGTGGGACCGTTTCTCTGTTTTCCTATGATTACCTCTGCAATCCCGTCTCTTTCATCCGGTTTTTTATAGGCATCAGCCCTGTGTATGAAAGCAACAACATCGGCATCCTGCTCTAGAGCACCGCTTTCGCGAAGATCAGAGAGTTGAGGGCGTTTGTCGGCGCGGGCTTCCGTTTGACGGCTGAGCTGAGAGACGGCTATTACGGGAATATCTAATTCCTTTGCGAGGGCTTTAAGAGACCCTGAGATATCCGCAATCTCGCGTTCTCTCGTTTCAGTCCTTCCGCTTCCACGCATGAGCTGAAGGTAATCAACAATGATAAGGTCCAACCCTTTTTCCCTTTTCTGCCTCCTCGCCTTTGCGCGGAGTTCTAATACACCAATGGCAGGAGTGTCGTCAATGTAGATTTTTGCCTGGCCAAATATCTTGGCGGCGTTTACAAGCTTTGCCAGTTCCTCATCTTTTATGTATCCACTCCTTATTTTTGAGTAGTCCACCTTTGCTCTGCTTGAAAGCATCCTCAGCATAAGCTGGTCTTTTGTCATCTCGAGAGAGAATATCCCTACCGGGTTTCTATTCTCTATTGCCGCATGAGCCGCGATGTTAAGACAGAACGAGGTTTTTCCAAGCCCTGGTCTTGCCGCAACAATTATCAAATCCGAAGGCTGAAGCCCGGAGGTCATGTGGTCTAATTTTTCAAATCCCGTTGGAACCCCTGTGATAAGCTCCTTTCTCTCGTGTAGGGTTTCTATGATTTCAAGAGCCTTTGCAGCAAGCTCTCTACTTTCGTAAAAACTCGGCTTTACCTTGTGCTGAGCCACATCGAAGATCGCCTTCTCCGCTAGGTCAACGGCTTCATCAACACTCATGCCCTCCTCATAGCCACGATTCGCAATCTCGGTTGCCGCAATGACAAGACGCCTTAGAATGGCCTTTTCCTTAACGAGCTTTGCGTAATATTCGACATTCACTGTAGAGGGCACGACTCCGGTGAGATACGTAAGATAGCTGCTTCCGCCCACCTCCTCGAGGAGTTGTCCCTTGGATTTCATATAATTAAAAACCGTGAGTATATCTATGGGCTTGCCGCTTCTGTCAAGCTCAACGATTGCGCTAAATATCTTTCTATGCGCCTCTCTATGGAAATCATCAGCCGTTAAAATCTCAATGACTTGGTTTATAGCGCCGCTGTCTATAAGGACAGCGCCGAGCGTTGACTGCTCTGCATCTTCATTCTGTGGAAGGGGTCTGAGAGGTGAAGTTGCCATCTTACCCTAGAGTTTATATCCGCACGAAAAAACCTTCAATATGTCATGACATAAAATTGATGATTGCAAAAGATATTAACCACAGAGAGCACAGAGGATACGTAGAGAGGGAAAACAAAGATTTATTTGTTAAATCTCTTCTCTGTGTCCTCTGTGGCTAAAAGTATTACTTAAATCAGAGGTCCGGGTAATCACATTCCCAAAGATAGTCTATCAGCAAGCCTTCTATCAAGCCCGGATTCGATTATCTTTTTCTTAGCTGATCCTATATCGTATTCCTGCCTTATAAATCTCACGACCGATCCTTCTGAGTCATAAATGAGAAAAGAAGAGCGCGGGTCTCTATCGCGCGGCTGTCCGACGCTTCCCGGATTTATCAGGTATTTCGCTTTTGGCTCTATCTTAAACTCATATTCGGAGAGGCAGCGTACATCACCGCCAAGAAAAACATAATATGTCCTTACGTGTGTGTGCCCAAAAAAACAGATATTCCATTTCTTCATCAACTTAAATTCACTAAAGGCATCATAGACAGAGAATATATACAAATCCGGATCGGATATTGCGCCGTGAACGATGAGAAAGCTGTCAATCTCTCTCATCTCTGGAAGTTTACGAAGGAATTCTCTATTCTCAGTCGTGAGCGCGGCTCTTGTCCAGATCACCACCTCTTTTGCTACTGGATTAAAATCGAAAGGTTCTCTTTTTCCACATGCGACAACGTCGTGGTTGCCCATTATGGATTCGATTTTTCTTTCCCTTATTATCTCCACGCACTCATTCGGATTTGCGCCATAGCCTACAATATCTCCGAGACAGATGGTTTTATCCACACCGAGCTTGTCTATTTCTTGAAGTACACTTTTTAATGCCTCAAGGTTTGAATGAATATCAGAGATTATTGCATACTTCATTTTATCATTTGTCTGTAGACAACGAACAGAGAATTAATGCGCGTTTATTTCACAATCACTACGCCGATGTCCATGACGTTGGTTCCCGTAAGGCCTGTCTTGACCAAATCTCCCAATTTCTCAAAGAATGTATAAGAGTCGTTCTGAATAAGAGACATCCTTGCGCTGAGATTTATCTCTCTCCCGCGCTCTCTCGTCCTTCCGTCGCAGATTGCCCCAGCCGCGTCTGTCGGGCCGTCAATTCCGTCCGTGCCGCAAAAAAGACCCAGGATTTGGCGGTGTCTCATTATCTCCATTGAAAAAGAGAGGGCAAGTTCCATGTTTCTTCCCCCTTTTCCGCCTCCGGTAACAGTAACGGTCGTTTCTCCTCCAAATATCAGGCAGGCAGGCCTCTTTACGGGAATATCGAATCTTTCAATATCGAGTGCCATCGCCGCTATGGCTTTTGCAATTTCTCTCGCTTCACCTTTAATCTGAGAGGAAATGAGAATCGTATTATATCCAAGCTGGGTGGCTCTCTTTTCCGCTGCAAGAAGCGACTTAAAATTATTTCCTACAATCAACGTCTGAACCCTGTCGGGGTCGAACTCCTCTCTTTTTAGAGTTTCGGGAATCCCCCCTCTTCTACCTTCTTCGAGGTGGACGATTACCTGAGGAGGAATCTTGTGCTCAAGCCTGAACTCCTCTATAACGCGCCATGCATCTTCAAATGTCGTCGGATCGGGAACCGTCGGACCCGAAGCAATCGCATCAAGCCTGTCGCCTACAACATCCGAGAGTATGAGCGTTATAACCTGAGCGGGAAGAGCCATTTTAAGCAGACCCCCGCCCTTGATCTGAGAAAGGTGTTTTCTTACAGCGTTGAACCCATAGGTATCTGCTCCGGATTTAAGGAGCATCTCCGTCACCTTTCTCTTATCCTCGATTGAAAGCCCCGGAGCGGGCATTGCAAGAAGCGCACTTCCGCCACCTGAGATTAGAAAAATCACTAGGTCTTTCTCACCAACGCTCTCAAGGAGTTTCACCACTTCTCTCGCGGCATTGAGGCTTCTTGCATCCGGGACAGGATGGCTTGAGAGGTGAAACCTCATTCTTGAAAATGCAAATGCGGGCCGAGAGTTTGATACTACAACTCCGTCTGCTATTCTCTCCCTTAAGACGTCTTCGAGAGCCTTCGCCATAAGGGGAGCGGCTTTTCCGAAGGCGATAACAAAGATTGACCTGTATTTTTTTAAATCATATTCCCTTGCGTCAACGTTGAGCGTACCCCCATTGAGGCTTATGTGTTCGAGCACGCACCTTCCGGGGCTTGCCGCCTCTATTGCCTCTCTAAAAATTTCGAGCGCATGATCTCTAGTTTGAGAAGTCATATTTTTCGGATTTCAGATTGCGAGAATAATTTATTTAGCCACCAAATACAGAGGATGCATGATTTATGATGTATGATGTTTTTTATCCTGTTTCATGCATCCTATATCTTGCATCGTTTGATTAATCTCTCCGCAGTCTTTCGATTAATTCATCTATCTTTTTTCTTGTAAGGTTTTCGCAGAGTTCATCATCAACGAGCATAACAGGAGCGGTTCCGCATGAGGCCAGGCATTCGGCCTCAAGGAGCGTGATCTTTCCATCCGGCATTGTCTCCCCCGTATGAATTTCGAGCTTTTCCGAAAGGTAGTGCTCTATGTGTTCCGCGCCTCTCAGAGCGCAGGAGAGGGTTCTACAGAGCCAGATTACATGCCGTCCAACGGGTTTTGTGAAAAACATCGTGTAAAAAGTCGCCACGTTCTGAACACTCGCGGGAGGAATGTCAAGAATTTCCGCCACCTCTTTCATAGACTCCGAAGAGAGCCAGCCGTATTTATTTTGAACCTCGTGAAGAACAGGAATAAGCGCAGATTGCTTTGTTTCAGATTTAGACACAATCTCATCTATTTTTTCTCTAAGCTCAACTGGAAAGGACACTTTCTATATTCTCCTTTGTCTCAACAAATGATAAATAGTTAAGCTATCACGGTTTAAAAAAGAGTGCAAGCAGAGGTTTCTTTTTAGAATCCATCTCATAAATAGGTGCCGCCTCAATTTGAACCTGCATTTTCAATCATCGAAGGCCGAAAAGGTATTTATGAGACCGCTTCTAGTTACAATAATGTTCAATGGAGGAAGCAAATAGCACACAGGTTCTAAAAATATTTCTCCTTCGTGGCAATGGATAGTAACTCTCTTGAATTCAATTTATCCTCAATGCGAAGCCTTCTCCGCTTCAATAACCTTTACATCGTAGCTCTTTACCTTTGCGTTAGCAGAACCCACAATGTCGGTGAATTCGAGGTCAAAAGGAGCGGTCTTGCCGGGCGCAACGGTATCGCTGTCTACCAGGGAGGAAGTAGAAGATATAAGGTTTCCTTTCTCATCATAGGCCCGTCCTTCTACCATGATTTTCTCCAGGGTTAAATTCGATTTATTTTCTACAATGCCGGGGATGTGAAGGTGGCCTGCTGAACACTGATATGTTGGCTTCACCTTCGCCTCAACCTGAGACGAATAATTCTCTTTTGAATGTACCGAGCCTGGCAAGAGCAAGAAGGATATTACAATAGCTGAAACATAAATTCCTATTTTCATATCTTAAACCTCCGGTAAGCTGCTGTTTATATGTAATCTTTCTTAACATCATTATCTCACTGAGAGTAACTCCTTGTCAACACGCCGAGGGGTGAGTGATTTCTCGTATGACCATCTATTATTGACTTCTATATTTACTCTTTTTTAACGAAAGGTGCCGTAAGTCCCTTTGCTTTAGCTATGGGGATATAAGGCACACTCCTTTTGTTAGATTTACATTGCATTATATAGCTCCTTGCTGTATAATCTCATTGTGAGCAAACAAAGTCAACTTAAATCTAATAACAACGTAGTTTATTCTTGCATCTATCATGTGATTTGGTGCCCA
>JBLNAE010000343.1:0-10410 GCA_050259195.1 Ignavibacteriales bacterium | reverse complement strand
TACGGCGTAATTGCTTGGGACTTAGGTCTGTGACAACTTTTACTGCATGCATCTTACCCTCCGCATTGATCTTTTGCTTTATCCTACATTATGTCACAGAACTTTTTAGAAAGCATATAACCTATGAAAACAAACGAGCTATTATTGTGGGGCAAAGTTACGGGTATCGGCTTATCCTATGAGTGAATGCAAAGAATAAACACAGTCGAAGGTCTTATTTACAAAAGAAAATTTTGTGTCTTTTATTAATAGGGTGGGTAATGATCCTTTTACAACTTAAGGGGTGGAAAAGACTATAAAAAATGAAAACAGGGATGAGATTATTAATTGATATGAAAGAAAAGGGTGATCGGGTCGAAGCGAAAGTTATATTTGGTAAGCATAAGAGAAAGTACATCTTTCCCTTTAGTGGCGAATCAGACCAATCAAATCGCATAAGTATCTTTATTTCTTCTCTCCCTATGAAGTTCTATATAGATGCTTTCCTTAAGTATATTAAAAAGTAGAGGCTATTAGAGCCATGCATGTTATATACTCGTGATGTGGCAAATTCATAAGGGAGAATATACTCTTCGACGGTCAGACTACAACCTATATTAAAGAAGATAGACTTCTACCTGGGCTTTCTCTGCATAGCCAGGATAGAAAAAGAAGAACTTATTAAGCTCCCCTTTATTATCCTAAAGATTAAGTATTTAGTCTAATCATAGAGAGTCATAGTCACCTTATCGAGCGGTTCCTCAGATTTAATAAGCTGAGGCTCCACAAACTCCTGTTTCTTTCTGTTCTCTGAGAGCCTAATCACCTCTTTGATTGGTATAATTAAACCCTCTTTCTCTAACTCTTCTATTAACCTAAATGCCCTTGTCTCTGCTCTCTTTGTAGTGACCACATACTCATTGGCTAATATCTTTGAGATCTCCACAGGATTATAAAATTTCTCCATCATCTGCCAGATTCTAAGTCCGGTTTCATTCAGGGTATAGAAGTATTTAGTGTCCAGGTCCAAGAGAACTGCACAGGCATCTAATTCAGTGCATACCACGTATGGATTCTTTTTATAAATATTGAATTTATCCATAATAAAATCCTCTTCATAATAAAATCTTCCCCATCCTCATTCGAACAGATTCGTAATATAAAATCAAGTATGGTTTTTGGAGAGAAAAAAAGTTTAATTTTTCAGAGACATAGGACTAAAGTTAGCAGAACTTTAGTCCTACCCTAAAGAGGAGAGAATGTTGGGAAAAAGTGGCTCTATAACTCTCTAATAGCTTTTCAAGGGCATTTCAAAGGCTTTCTTTTAGGTTTAGTGAAATAGAATAAAGGGGGAGGTTGTAGTAAAGACAAAATAGATCTTCATAATGGATGCCTCCTTTCGGATGGAAAATTGGGAAGAAAAAATAGGAATGGATTTTGAACTCTCTTATGGAGTTCTCGTCTCTCAATATTTTTGTGCAAAATTACACACTTTCCACTGTTTTTTTATATCAAACTCAGGTTTTTTATTTCCCTAAATGCCCTTTTTTGTCATAACTCTTCACAGTTATTAACTATTTAGAATACCGATTTTTTGGCATGGTTATTGCCCTCATTAAGCACACAGAACCCTGTTCCATATGAATAGGACAAAAAAAGGAGGTAAGAAGAATGAGAAAGGTAATGTTGGTATTCGCATTATTGATGGCACCTGCTTTTACACTCACCACTGGCTGTGTGTACAAAACGGAAAGAGAGGTAGAGAGGCCGGTAGCGACACAACCACCGCCGCCACCTCGTGTGGAAGAGCGCTCCGCGCCACCATACGAAACCAGTGTCTGGGTCTCAGGCCATTGGGATTGGAATGGACATGAATATGTATGGACTCCCGGTCACTGGGAGTAGTAAATCAAATTAGTAGGGCAGGGCGCTCTACCGGCCCTGCTCTGCCGTGTCAGAATTTTTTTGTCCTATTTTCTGACATCTGACACCACTTTTTAAATTCAGCACTTGAAAAATAAAGGAAATTTTAGTGGCATACTTTTTGCGACGTATGGAAGCTAAAATTTAAAGATTCGGTCGAAGTTTTTTAGATCCACCCACCCGTAAGGCAAGGGCGTGAAGAGGACAAAAAGGGAAGACACGCTCTTGCCTATTTTTTGGTTTATTAAGCCGATAAAACACCAGACTCTGTTTGGTGATGAACAGGCAGTCCAGACGATATGATACTCTGTTTTGTATACCGCGTGCGTACTTTTTCGAAACCTCATTCCCTATTGTACCACGCTGTATCGTCTGGACTGCTTGTTCATCACCAAACAGAGTCTGGTGTTTTATCGGCTTAATAAAAAAGTGTCCTAAAGAATTCCGCCACAACCATATATTTTTTCTGTATGTGGAGAAAGGCTTTAGCTTTTTACACAATTCGTGTATATTCGTGGTTAATCAATTGAAAACTTAAAAGGAGATGAGAAATGAGATTCGTAAAGATAGTTATATTGGCTGTCTTCTTTATTCTGATCCTTGCCATTATAATCCAGAATCAGGAGGTTTTTACGCACAAGTTTGATATAGGACTCAACCTCAAGTTTTATCAAATAGGGCCTTATACAATTTCCAATATAGGGCTTATTGCAATTACATTTTTTATCGGTGTAATCTTTGCAATTATCTGGGGCGCATTTTATTCGGTGTCTATGAGGAGCCAGATTAAAGAAAAGGAAAATAGAATTAAAGAGCTGGAATCGCAAAAAAAGGAGATTCAAATTCCTAAATTCGGCGAATCAGCGCCCGTACAAGAAGCGACAAAGAAATGATTTCATTCTCCGCATTTATATAAATCCCGACCAATATCGGTAATTACAAATCTCGGTTCGCCCATAACCAAGATACTCCATTAGAAAAACCACCTGTATCCAACAGTATTCAATAGAATCGAAAAGGCTTTTCAAGCATCTAAACAGAATGGTTGGATATGTGGTTCTTAAATGTTTTAGCGGGTTGTTAAGCGATTATAGATAATTTTTTCATTATTAAAAATTACCCCTTGACATTTAAAGTAAAATACTTTATTTTTATACTATAAATTAATAAATGAGCTTAACTTCAATGTCATCCTCCATCCTCCTTTAAGAAGGTGGGGAACTCCTAATCCGGGGTTCCCCACTTATTTTTACTCATTTACTTCTAGCGCGGGCTATTGTGTATATTTACACAACTCAAGGGTGTATTATTACACAGCTAGAGGTATTTTTACATTTCTTTCGTTTATAACCTCCCGTGAACATTAAAAACTAAAAAATATAATATTTTGGTACAAATATTGCCCAGATAAATATGGACTTCTTAGGGGGGTGGAACAAAAAAGGCAGACATTTTCTGTAATTGTGTTATAATCTGCTACCCTTATAAATCTCAAGACCCAAAACTTCTTCATAAAAACCTCAAATAAACCAGCAACGCTGTAGAAACGGAAGCTGAGGAGGCCCGTATGCTAAGAAGAATGTATAGTATTTTTGCCTTTTCTCTATTTGGGTTTTTTAAGGTATCTTTTTTTCTTTCCTTGCTTTATCTTTTTGCTTTTTTACTTTTGAAATCCGAGGGCATCTTGTATACGGAGAGTATGAGAACACTGAGTGTCTTGAGCAGTCCCGTGATAAGAGCGCAGGATAGTGAATTCTTCTACCCGGATACTCAAGAAGCTAAAACCAGTCTTGAGGATTTGAGGAAAGAAACAGATATTCTTAAATACATCCTCAAATTTTCCAGTCAAATATCCTATTCCGACGCCTTGAGGCTCTCCAAACTCATAAGAGAAGAGTGTGAAAACTATGGGCTTGACCCGTTCCTTATACTATCTGTGATAGAGGTTGAAAGCGAATTTTCTCCTAAAGCCATATCTCCTAGCGGAGCAATAGGGCTTATGCAGATTATGCCTGAGACTGCAGAATTTATAGCAGGGGAGTTGGGGGTTTCCATTGATGGAGCTAAATCCCTCTATAATCCACTAATCAATGTGAGGTTTGGAATCTATTATATATCTTTCTTAGTCAACCGTTTTAAAAGTATTGAATGGGCGCTTGCCGCTTATCAGACCGGACCAAATAGCCTCTCAACTACTCAGGAGAGTTTTGGAAAACAGCTCCCGGATTATGTAAAGAAAGTGATTAGTTTGAAAAATTGGCTTGAGGCGAGAAGAATAGCGGCAGAGCAGAGTTAGCAGGAAAAACCAATGAGGTCTGCTCCGGAGACGGCTAAGATTTTGGTGGGAATTTTATAACGCAGTCGAGGACAAAACGTTTTATATAAAAACCAGCGAAAAATTTTCATGATGATTCGCTCCTACTTTTGTAAAAACCGATTTTCGATAAACACCTGCTCCAATGAAACATAGAAAGGATTTCTTTGGATTTCCGATGTATTCGTAGTTATTATTTGGTTTTTTCCATCCATTGGTCTTAACCAAGGCTCACTTCAATTTCGGGATCATGTAACAACTCGTCAATCAGAAAGTCTAAATTATTATCAGGCCAAAGATCATCAGCGTCCCAAAAGACAATGAACTCGCCTGAAGCATCTCCGATTCCGCGATTTCGCGCAGATGAAGGGCCTTCATTCCCTTGCTTGAATCTCCATTGAAGGAAGTACATGAGATTCCACAATAGAGCAGATTAATACCCAAATCTGGATAAAGAGATAAAACCGTTTAATCTTACTAGCGTAAGAGGATTTAGAGAAAGGCTGATAAAATCACTAGGCCCTTTGGTAGAGGAGCACTCTGAGATTGGAACATTTTTAAAATACTGGAGATTAGTTGAAGGAACTTAAAAGAAAACTAATATTCTCTGCGCTGCTGATTGTTTTTATTATAGCCTTTGGTACTCTCGGCTATATGATAGTAGAAGGATGGAATTTCCTCGATTCTCTCTATATGACTATATTGACCCTTACCACTGTAGGTTACAGAGAGGTACACGACCTTTCTTCTAATGGCAAAGTTTTTACCATCATTCTTCTAATAGGAGGAGTCGGTATAATCTTTTATGCACTGACTGCAGGGGCAAGGGTTGTTTTAGAAGGTGAATTACAAGAGGTACTTGGGAGGCAGAAATTGGAAAAGAAGATAAGCGAATTAAGGGACCATTACATCATTTGTGGTTATGGCAGGATGGGAAAGATAGTATGTAACGAGCTGAAAGAAAAAGGTATCGACTTTGTAGTCATTGAAAAGAACACGGGGATATTGAAAGAGAAAGAGGATATCCTTTTTTTTGAGGGGGATGCCACCAGAGATGAAACTTTGAAAAAAGTCAGCATCGAAAGGGCAAAGGGATTGGTATCAGTGCTGCCTACCGATGCTGAGAATCTGTTTGTGGTCCTCAGCGCACGCGAGTTAAACCCTAATCTTTTCATAGTTGCAAGGACCGATGAGGAAAGCACGGGGCAGAGAATATTAAGGGCAGGTGCTGACAGAGTAATATCACCGTATTATATAGGTGCGCTCAAAATAGCCCACACAATATTGAAGCCCGCTGTTATGGATTTCATAGAATTTGCAACAAAAAGTGGTAATATCGAGCTCCAAATGGAGGAGATAAAAGTTCAGGAAGGCTCCAGACTTGTAGGACTTACACTTGATGAGTGTGGTATCGGAAGGGATTTAAATATTATAGTTGTAGCAATAAAGAAGCTCACTGGCCGCATGGAATTTAATCCAACATCCAGAAGCACCATAGGGATAGGTGATATATTAATAGCCCTTGGTGAAATATCAAAGCTAAAAGTATTCGAGGATATGGCACAGGCGCCTCAGAGCTGAAGAAGAGGTAGCGACACAGCACTAAGGATTTGATATCACCCTTCAATTATGAGCCTCGAGTATGTGGTGAATTCTAAAATTATGTAATACCATTTCTATTCGCAAATAAAGCATTATACAATCCTCTTTGATATAACTCAGAACAACTTCAGGTCGATATTGGGTCAAGGCCGGTTCGCTATGGGGTTGAATTTGGGTTTTGTAGCTTTTTTATGACCAGTTCCTTCGACGATGGTATCTGTGAGATATTCCAGCCGCCACCAAGCGCTTCGATTAATTGAACACTCGCCGTCATTTGTTGCATTCTTATATTCACCTCAGTTCGCTGATTGCTCAGCAACGAGGTTTGCGCTATTATCACGTTGAGGTAATTATCAATTCCGAATTTGTATCGGTCGGTGGCGAGTGTTAAAAATCTCTCCGAAGATTTGACAGCGGCGTCCTGTTGGTGCAGTTCCTGAGATAGGATTCGCAGCGCCGCGAGATTGTCTTCGACCTCCTGGAAAGCTGTTAATACGACCTCGCGGTAATTCGCTACTGTTTGGTCGTAGGATGCCTCAAACTGTTCGACAGTGGCCTTTCGCAATCCCGCGTCAAAAAGTGTTTGCGCCAGAGTCGAACCCAACGACCAAACGAGGCTTGGCCATGTAAACAAATTCGCGATCGAGGAACTTTCAAACCCTGCCGAACCACTCAATGTAACCGTTGGGAAGTATGCTGCTTTCGCTACGCCGATCTGGGCGTTTGCCTCAGCCACGCGGCGCTCTGCTGCGGCGATGTCTGGACGTCGTTCGAGAAGCTGGGACGGAACACCAAATGGAATCGCCGGAGGATGTGTTTTCAGGGGTTCAACCGGAATTGAGAACATTGATGCCGGTTTGCCGACCAGAAGGGCGATCGCATGCTCAAATTGAGCGCGCTGGACACCGACCTCGGTGTCCTGAGCTTGCGCGGTTTCAAGCTGAGTCTTGGCTTGCGCGACGTCCTCTTCCGATGCAATACCGGTCTGATATCGAGCCTGCGTCAGCTCAAGCGACTCCTTAAAGGCGATTACAGTTGAATCCAATAACTGCTTTTGCGCATCCAGCGCGCGAATCTCAAAGTAATCAACAGCGACTTCGGCCTGGGCAGTCAGGCGTATATTTTCAAGGTCGGCGGCGGTTGCCTGAGCTTCAGATGCATTCGCCTTGACGGTATTCCGAATACGGCCCCACAAATCTAGTTCCCAGGATGCATCAAACGGCAGCGAATAGTCTGTAGCCGATGTACCCAGGGAGGAAATGGATTGGCCTAGTGTTGATGACCGGCGTGATCTTGCAATAGACGGGCTTGTTGTCACCATCGGGAAATACTGCGCCCGAGCCTCCTTGACTATTGCCCGTGCAGAAAGGAAATTTGCAAAAGCTGCCACAATATTCTGGTTTGAGATGTTGACTTGCTCTTCGAGCGCGTTCAATTCGGGGTTATTGAACATCTCCCACCACTTACCGCGAATCACATCGTCCTTCGGCTGTGCCACCTTCCAGCCCTCTGTCTCTTTGAAATTTTCAGGCGTGAGTTCCTTGTAAGCCGCTGGAACCTGCACGGGAGGCCGAACATACTTTGGGGCAAGGCTACATGCACTCAGGAGTATGGAACCACCAATCGAAGCAGCCAGTATCAATGATGTAGCAAGCTCATGTAATTTGCTGACCATGCGTTTCTTCTCTTTTTTGCCTCTCAAGAATTCAGCCTTTCTTTTCATCAATCATCTCCCACGGCCACTATCTCAGCGTCTCTTACAGGGCCGTGCTCACGGGCCTCCTATGCCGTTCCCACCAGAGGCGAAGGCGGTCAAGATAGAGATAGACCACCGGTGTGGTGTAGAGCGTAAGCATCTGGCTTACGATCAGTCCACCGACTATGGTGATACCGAGCGGCCGTCTCAACTCCGACCCGGTTCCCGTATCCAAAGCAAGCGGCAACGCACCTAGCATGGCCGCCATGGTCGTCATCAGAATGGGACGAAAACGCATTAGACAGGCCTGATATATGGCCTCCGCTGAACTCTTGCCTTCGTTACGTTCGGCCGCGAGGGCGAAGTCAACCATCAAAATCCCGTTCTTCTTGACGATGCCAATGAGCAATATGATGCCGATGAGTGCGATCATACTGAGATCTGTACGGCAGATCATCAGCGCTAGAACCGCGCCCGCACCAGCCGATGGCAGAGTCGAAAGAATCGTAATCGGGTGAATGTAGCTTTCATAGAGAATGCCCAGCACAATGTAGACTGCCATCAGCGCCGCAATAATGAGTATGGGTTGAGTCGCAAGAGACGCCTGGAATGCCTGCAATGTTCCGGAGAACATTCCGTGAATTGTGGCTGGCATACCAGTGCTCCGTTCCATCTGATTGATGGCCGTGGCGGCATCGCTAAGCGACACACCCGGCGCAAGATTGAACGACACTGTCACCGAGGGAAACTGGCCCTGGTGATTTACAGCGAGGGGAGCCGTGGTCGGCTGAAAGTGTGTGATTGCGCTTAAGGAGACCTCTCTCCCAATAGTTGGGCGGACGTAAATATCGTTTAATCCCTCTGGGCTTTGCCAGAACTGTGGCGCGACCACCATCACAACGTGATACTGGTTCAGGGACGTATACATCGTCGATACCTGTGCCTGTCCGAAGGCCTCGTAAAGTGTATTGTCAATCATCTGCGGTGTGATTCCCATTCTTGATGCCGTCAAACGATCATATACAAGTGAGGCCTGAAGGCCATTGTTCTGCTGATCCGTATTGACGTCAGTGAAGCCAGGTAGTCTTCTCATACGTTGTAAGAGAGTTGGCCCCCACTTAACCAAATCCTGCAGGTTGTCGCCCTGAATCGTGTATTGATATTGTGCGTTGCTCTGCCTGCCTCCGATGCGCAAATCCTGTCCGGCTTGCAAGAAGACCGATGCTCCGGGGATAGACATCAGTTTGGGACGCAGACGATTGATTATCTGACCTGCATTGACCTTGCGTTCTTCTAGAGGCTTCAACCCTATATAGACGAATCCGGAGTTGATGGCTCCGTTGCCGCCAGTGAAGGCCATCACATTGGCCACCGCGGGGTCGGTTTTAATCATGTTGACAAAGCGCTTAGTTGCCGATTGCATCGCCTGGAATGAAATGTCCTGCGCACCCCGAACGCCACCAAAAATAGTCCCGTTATCCTGCTGAGGAAAGAAGCCCTTGGGCACGATGAGCAGCAGGAAGATATTGACAACGATCGTGATCAGAAGGACACCCAGCGTGAGCGCCGGATGTTTCAGCACCCACTCCAAGCTGCGGTCATAGGTGCGCACCATCCAGCTGAATCCCTTCTCGCTTGCTCGATAGAGTCGTCCGTGGTCTTCCTCCCGCTGATGTCTGAGAAGTCTGGAACACATCATGGGCGTTGTCGTCAGAGAAACGGCAAGCGAAACGAGAATTGCCACCGACAAGGTGACCGCAAACTCGCGGAACAAACGGCCGACGATGCCGCCCATAAGCAAGATCGGAATGAATACGGCAACCAGTGAAATGCTGATCGAGAGTACAGTAAAGCCGACTTCTCGTGCGCCGTGTAATGCGGCTTCTATTGGACGCATCCCCTGATCCAGATATCGCGCGATGTTTTCGATAACCACAATCGCGTCATCCACTACAAAGCCCGTCGAAATCGTAAGCGCCATCAATGAGAGGTTGTCGACGCTGTAATGACACAGGTACATGACACCGAACGTACCGATTAATGAAACTGGAACCGCCACGCTGGGGATAAGGGTTGCGCGAACATTTCGGAGAAAGACAAACACGACCATAATAACAAGTCCAATCGAGATAAGAAGTGTGCGTTCGACATCTCGAACCGACGCTCGGATCGTGGTCGTTCGATCGAGGACGATTGTGAGATCGATCCCCGAGGGGATAGAAGCCTTTAGTGAAGGAAGGGCCTGACGGATGTGGTCCACGGTATCAATAATATTTGCACCCGGCTGGCGAAAAATAATGACCAAGACGGAAGGCTTCCCATTCACAAATCCAGCTGCTCGTATGTTTTCCACCGAATCCTCCACGTTTGCGATATCCGATAGCTTGATGGCAGCGCCATTGTGATAGCCAACGATCAGGGGTTTATAGTAGTCGGCCTTGAGCAACTGGTCGTTCGTAACTATATCTGCGGTTGTCAAATCATCCGTGATCTGTCCCTTCGCCAGATTCGCATTTTGCAGGCTCAACATGCTGGCAACGTCCTGGAGGCCAAGCCCGTAGCTATTTAACTGGGTGGGATTTATCACGACCCGCACCGCAGGCAGCGAACTGCCGCCTACATTCACCTGACCCACGCCCTGAATCTGCGAAAGCCTCTGCTGTATGATTGTTGACGCAGCATCATACATGTGCCCCCGATCGTAGATGTCTGATGTCAGCGCCAAGATCATAATCGGCGCGTCTGCGGGATTTACCTTTCGATAGGTCGGGTTGCTTGGCAGGTTCGTCGGCAGATAACTACGGGCGGCATTGATCGCGGCCTGAACGTCTCTTGCAGCCCCGTCGATGTTCCGATTCAAGTCAAACTGCAGTGTAATGCTGGTCGAGCCGAGATA
>JBLNAE010000342.1:0-5903 GCA_050259195.1 Ignavibacteriales bacterium | reverse complement strand
TCCGCCCGTCGCAAAGACGCTGTAGGCATGGGCAATGGCGCGAGCCGTTCCCACACCCCCTCCCGAAGGAACTTCGAAATTCCGGGCGTAGACACGTTCTTTGTCCAAGGGAAACCACGACCCGACGAGCGCTCTACGGATAGCTGAACGCGGGTTCATCACCGCGAGAAGAAAGGGGTTTGGCATCGTGAACATCGCCGACACGCCAATTTTGGCTTGCCGGAGGGTAGTCAGCCTAGTGTTGGGAATTTCTTCGGGGAGTCGAATATAGAAATCGAGTCCGAGCGGAGCGGCAATTTCATCCTGAAAGTACTGCCCTATGCTGCGGCCTTTGGGATCGACCCGGCGCAAAAGCTCGCTTTCGTAGTATCCAAGGGTCAGAGCGTGGTAAACCTGTTGCGTTCCCGGCTCATGCGCCGGTTTCTGCTGCGCTAGGACCGCCGCCAGGCGGTCAAGGTCTGCTAAGGTGCTCTTGTCACCTAGTTCGTCGAATGCAAAAAGCCCTGCCTGGTGTGCCAGCAGTTGCCGGATAGTGATCTTATCCTTACCCTGTTGGGCAAACTCAGGCCAGTACTTTGAGATACGCTCGTCGTAGTCAAACAACCCCCGCGAATGAGCAAGCGCCATGGCCAGACCGGACAATCCCTTCGTGGCCGAGAACACGACCACCATCGTATCTTCTTCCCAAGGTTCTCTGGTGACCTCGTTCCTGACGCCGCCCCATAGGTCGACTACTTTTTCCCCGCGGTAGTAGATGCAACAGGCGGCACCAAGCTCATGGCGGCGCTCAAAGTTCTCAACGAAGGCTTCCCGCACAGCTTCAAACCCAGGCTTGACGAAACCTGATATTGCACTGCTCTTGGTCACTTCGATTCACCCTGGGCGGTGGTCAATTTTGTCGTTCTTGCATCTGCCATTTAATCTTATTATAAATGATTGCCAAATTTTATTAACGTTTGTCTTTATCCACGTTTGTTATCACTAGGTAACTACGTAACCCTAGCCCTAACCTACGCCAACACGTTCAGAGCTACGCTCCTCACGTGGGCTCGCGTCCCCACGGACTGCAAACTGCTACCAGTAACGAAACTAAGATCATCAAAATAATACCGTTTTTCTGGCTTCTCGTTCTCTGGTCAGGTATATGTGAAAACATACTACCGATTTTTCACTCTATGATAAGCTGCGGATACAAAACTGTATGATAAGGGGTGAGCCAGTGAATCAATCTCACCAACTCACCCGGAATTATCTTATTTGCTCAAGGCCCATTTCTCTAGCTGAGCTGCAAGAGAAACAATATTATCATAGCTCTTATTTAATTACAATAGCCTATTGTATTATATTATCACCTAGTGTATATTACAAGGTATGAAATCGAAAAGGGGAGGTAAGCCTAAAATGGATAAGGCCATGACCTTTACGGCAAGCCTGGAATTTTTAGCCATTCTGGATAGAGCGCACTGGAAGCTGGAAATGACTAAGGCTGAACTGATAAGGGCGGCGGTTCTTGAGTATATCGAGAGGCATCTGTCGAAGGAAGTAAAGGAAGAAATTATGAAAAAGGGGGGTAAGTAAACTATGGGAAAGGGCGTCATTTATGCAAGAGTATCAACAGAGAGGCAGAAAGAGAAGCACACCATAGCCTCTCAGCTTTCTATCCTGCCGGAGCTTATAAAGCAAAAGGGCTACATTCAAGCGCAAGAGCCTTATATTGACGATGGCATCTCAGGGGAAACCATAGAGGAAAGACCGGCTATGACTGCACTGTTAGAGGATGCCGAACGCGGCCTATTTGATGCCGTGTTTGTGATTGACATAGACCGCCTTACAAGGGCCAAGAAATCAATTGACTGGGAGATTATTAAAGACGTATTTCGGAAGAACAGAGTTGTAGTAATAACTCCTAGCCAGGAATACAACTTTGAGGATGAGGACCAGGAGTTTATCTCAGACCTGTTTAGCAGGATCTCCGCCTATGAAAAGAAGAAGATACTCAGAAGGATGCTAAGGGGTAAGATGGAAAAAGCCAGGCAGGGGAAGTTTTTCGGCGGCAAAGCGCCCTATGGATACACCTGGAATGAAAGCACTAAGCAGTACGAGGTAGTAGAAAACGAGGCTGAGGTTGTAAGGCTTATCTTCAACCTCTGCATAGAAGGACTAAGTACAGAATCAATTCAAGAGCGTTTGAATGAGCTAGGCCATCCTACGCCTGTGGATACAAAGGGATACAATCACTGGCGAAAGTCTAACCGGTGGGCTAAACCTACCGTCAGACGTATCCTTACTAATTCCATGTATACGGGAGAGTTTATCAGGTGGAGACATAAAAGGTTCGATAGGAAAGCGCTTTCTTTAAGACCTCAAGGTGAGTGGATAGCTGCCAAGTCTCCTGCGATTATAACCAAAGAGATTTTTGACCTGGCGCAAGAGACCTTAAGAAGCAGGAAAGTGTTATCTACCAGGAACGCTAAGAGGGAATACCTCATAAGCGGCCTTCTATACTGTGAGTCGTGCGGTTGCAAAATGATAGGGGAAAGTTTAGTCCAGGGGAAAAGGGAAAAAAGAGAATACAGATATTATGTGTGTTGGAACGGCAAACGTAAGCATCTAAGTAAGGAATGCCCTATAAGAAGCGTTAAGGCCGGGGATATAGAGGACTCCGTTTGGAAGGAGATAAAGAAACTGCTTAAGACCCCTACCCCGCTTAAAGAAGCCGTTCTCAGATCCGAGTCAATAGATTCTTCGGATGAAAACCTAGAGGACCTAACTAAACTACTCGAGAATAAGGAGACCGAAGAGAAAAGGCTTCTCGACCTATACCAGATTGGCAAATTTGACGTGGAAAAGTTTAATAGCAGAATGGAGAAGGTAAGGAAAGAAAAAGAGGCCATAAGCAAGAACGTAGAAGCCTTAAGGGAGCGGAATAAGCTAAATACCCGTCTAAAGACCATAAATGAACTGAAATTGGAGCTGGAGACTGATATTGATATCAAATCCGGTTGATTAGTGACCATATATCATCCGAACCTTCGCCTCAGGGTAAATTCCGTGAAGCACCTTGGTTTACAATCTATAGATTCTTCGCCTTCGGCTCAGAATGACACGTACACTGTTTATCCGGATTTGATATTACTCCATCGGGTTGGTCTTTACAAATTTTCCCTATATCCCTAGTAGAGAGAAGTGCGCACTCTCCGCTCTTCCATATTTCCTCCCCGAAAGTAGTGGTAGAAACTAATATCATTAACAAAGCTATTTTCATGTTATTCATTTGCGGTTCCTCTGCCTCCTTATAAGCCTTACTGTACCTGACTTTGAATTGTAGGTTAGCTGGTTATGTACTTCAAGTTCAGCAAAATGGATTTGCTATTTCCCCATTGATTAGGTTTCTTATACTACATTATTCTCCAAATCATGAACCTTTAGTTTTTTATGCCCACTTTCTGTTGTTTGAATCCCGGAAGATTCGTACCAAAGGTTTTTTTAAAGGTTTCTACAGGTTTTTAAGTCTAATAGAAATAGAGTGTCAGATGTCAGAATATCAAACAACACTTTGTAGAGTTATATAGCTTCAGTTGTCTTTGAGCAAGTACCACCTCAATCCCTTATGCAACCTCTCTACATTTGAAAGAGGCTCGAGCCATACACCCCTCTTCTATGACAATACATCGTTTTAAGGGAGCTCACCCCTGTGACAGTCGCTGCATTTAGTCTCCCGCCAGGCCTCTCCAATATCCTCAGGGTGCTGAAAAACAAGCCCTTTTGGTTCTGTTGAAAAGGCCATTTCCCCTGGTTTTCCCTGTGCTATAATTGCATGGCAGGCATTACAGTCATTTGTGATCACCTTCCCATCAGCGCTTTTATGAAGCCCATCATGGCAGCGAAAGCACCCAGGAAAATTTAGGTGACCGATATTAGTTGGGTAGATATCCCATCGTACCTTCATATTGGGGAAGAAGTTATTCCGATAAATATTCTGAAGCTCAACTATAGCACGTGAAATCTCACCATCTTTATCGTTTGTCAAATTGAGGTTGTTGTCTTGGTAGAACTTTTTCACCCCGTTTTCTATAGCGTTCAGCGCCGAGTTTGTGGAGTCATAATTCGCCGCCAGCAGCTCAACGCCAGTCTGTTTTATAGACGGCAATTTTGGATCGATCTTGCGTGTGCCCAAAGCCAGATTCACCGCATAGCTCGGTGAATGGAAAATGTGTGTAGGTCGGTTATGGCAGTCCATACAGTCCATCCTACGGATGTTTGCATTAGTGATCTCTTTTTCCGAAAGGGGTTTTTCTGTGGATATGTATTCAGTGACCTTTCCAGTTTTCAAATTGACCATTCGGACCCAGGGAATCTCCTGCCGCTTTTCGTCAGCAGCAATATACTCAATCCGGTTGGCGATGTTCATGTGCCAGTGTATACCCTCGGTCAGACCGGACTCCGGGCTTCCACCGCCGGTCTTAATAAGCAGGTTAATCTCCCATCGTGTGTTCTCCTTATCGGGTAGGAAATGAACAAATTTCTTTTGTTGAGCGCCAAAAAATCTTTCAGGCCAATGACACTGCTCACACGTTTCTTGTGCCGGACGCAGGTTTGAGATAGGGACTGGAATCGGCCGTGGATACTTATTAAAAAGCACTGCGTAGACCTGATATGCTCCTGATAGTTTAGACCGAACGAACCAGTCAGCCCCTGGTCCTACATGGCAGTCAACGCAACGAACCCTTGCATGGGGCGAATTCTGATAGGCAGTGTACTCTGGTGACATTACATTGTGGCAGAGTGCGCCACAGAAGCCTACTGATTCAGTCTCATTGTAGCCTTTGTAACCACTAAAGGTAGCAAGCGCTAAGATTAGAACCGAACCCACAAGGAAGATAAATATCGCATTCTGGTGTTGAGGATTATTCAAATCAATTACAGGGAATCGCGGAATCGACTGTATCCCACCGTGCCTTAGACGTCGCCACTCGATGAGTATGCCAATCGGAATGAGCGCTGCGCCAAATAAAAAAATGGTTGGTACGACTACAAATATGACTAAGCCGGCATAGGGTGAACGACTGCTACCGATTAGTGTTTGAAGAAGAAACAAGAAGGCAAACACAATGAGTGCCAAAATGGCAATTGTCACACCGACAAGGCTCAGCCGATTGTAAATAACCCTAGGTAATCTCATGTTGATCCCCCTTTAGAATTTAAGACTTTTCAATTACCCTCCTAAATTGCTTGGGTGGTCAAGTGTTATTCTCCCTTTAGTAATGGTTACTTTGCTCAATACTAATGAATATTACACCTGAGAGTATTAGGAGTCTATATATCATGCTGTTCACCTCTACTTTGTAAAATCTTCATGGGAGATCACTCTATCAAGCAGTTTAGCTTCAAGTACTTTCCTTCTTGCTTCAAATGCGGTTTTTAGATTTAGGAGTGCTTATCTCAGCCCCATATCCCTTCCCGCCACCCATGCGGTTTTTCCCTATCTAAATGGAGCAAGAATGCACTTAGATTCTCTTTCATACCCTCAACCTCAATAAAACCCCTTGAGACAGATTTAAGACCCACCCATGAAGTCGAAGCTGTGTTGCCAAACGGTATATAAAAGGCCTAAATCCAATCCCTTCAACTGCGCCACGCACTATACTTTAAGCCGTCTTTTTTCTTCTACTCTAAGCATATGTGCATCTTGCATATTCTTTAATTTCCCTTCGGTTCACGTTGTGAACGAATACCTTAAAATCGAATGAAGAAATTGAATTGCATACTTATGTCACAGCAATTGACACTCCCCTGACTAAAGTCAAGGGGATTCTTAACTCACCGCATGGGAGGTTAAGTTATGCGTTGTGCCAAAATCAACGCCGTTTCCAAAGACATAGCCGAGGAAACCTCTAAAAGAA
>JBLNAE010000341.1:0-5734 GCA_050259195.1 Ignavibacteriales bacterium | reverse complement strand
CAAGATAAGCAAAAGCTATGCATATAAGCTGGCTGAATGGGGCAAGATTCCACATGTGAAGCTAGGGAAATCCATTAGATTTGATAAAGAAGATGTAATCCGTTGGTTTGAAGAGCAAAAGAAAATAGAAACAAACAAATAGGTCAAGGAGAATTAACTATGGAAAGGGTAGCGATCTATGAAAGAGTGTCAACCGAAGATCAAAAGGAACGTCAAAGTATAGAAACTCAGATTGAGTATGCAAAGCAGTATTGTGAAAAAGAAGGGCTCATCATAACTGACTTCTACTGTGATGATGGTGTATCAGGAACTATCCTCTTCGAAGAAAGAGAATCTGGAAAGAGGTTGCTTAGAGATGCACGTGAAGGGAAATTTAATACTGTCTTGGTCTACAAAATTGATCGTATTGGTAGAGACAATCTGGTTACCCTTGGTGCTGTATTTAAACTCAACAAATTAGGCATAGATATTAAATCCATGACCGAGGTTTCGGACAGGTCCAATCCTCAAGGGAGATTCATATTTAACCTCTTTGCTAACCTTGCTGAATGGGAAAAGGAACAGATAAGAGAAAGAACTATTGATGGGAAATATAGAAAAGCTAGGTCAGGTAAATTTCAGGGTGGAGGTATTCCATACGGCTATTTTGTAAACAAAGAAAAGTTACTCCAAATAAATGAAATCCCTATTCCTGGTTACAATCTTTCACCCTCTGAGGTGGTAAGACAGATATTCAATTGGATAGGTGAGGAAGGAATGTCAACTATTGCAGTAGCTGAGAGGTTAAATGCTCTTGGCATCCCAAGTCCAAAAAGTAATGGAAGAAACAAAGGATCGGTGAGTGGTAGGTGGAATTGCGATAGAATTAGGAACATAGTCATAAACACAGTTTATATGGGCACCTTTATATATGGAAAAAGCAAATCGCGGAATGACAATAACAGAGAGAAAGTTTCAATTTCGGTTTCTCCCATTGTTGACAAAGGACTTTGGCATAAGGCTCAGCAACGCTTAGAAGAAACCGGAACTTTTCCAAAAGAAATTCAAAGCATGAATATCTTCTCAGAGGATTGATAAAATGCAACTTCTGCGGGCATAGCTACGTCGGACAAGCACCTAATGGTGGACATTACCATTATTACAGATGCCTTAGTAGAATGGGTTATTTCAAAAGGGGTTATAGTAAATGCGCAGGCAAAGGAAAAATGGTAAGGAGTGGTTGGATAGAAGATGTCGTGTGGGATGAGATAAAGAAATGGATTGTTAATCCCGTTTTACTGAAAGAGATAATTTCAGCTAAGCTGAAAGAATACGAGAAAGCAAAGGGTAATTCGTTTAAGGGGTATAGCAAACTAAGGGATTCCATAGAGAAGAAAAAGGAAGAAAGGACAAGAATTCTGGAACTCTATCGAAGGGGTACTATCACAATGGAAGACGTTGACAAGCAGGTCGGGGCAATAGAATCGGAAGAAAAAGTGCTAATCCAAATGTGTGAAGAGCTTAAATCAAAGATGATAGAGGATGTACCTAGTGAAGACTTGTTAAAAAGTATTGAGAAAGAAATCGAAGTATATAGGGAAAAACTTGAAGACGGTTCTATAACGTTTGAAGATAAACGGAGAATAATCGAGAAATTTGTAAAGGAAGTCCGGGTAAATATGAACGGAAAGAAAGCGGGGTATCCCTCTCTTATAGAAGCTATACCTTTCAGAAAAGAAATAGAGTCCATATCATTAAAAGATGCAAAGGTAGTCACTGTTTATTCCAGAGATGGTAATATGATGAACAATGAAGAGGAATCACAGCCCGATTACGGCACTAATTATGCGGATGTTATCTATCATTTCCCATTTCCACCGAAGCAGTTAGATGTTACTGTTAATCCCGTGTCTCTACAATGACACACCAGTTGATTTAATTGCCTCATTTATTTGCATCTTATTGTCAATTACAATATACGCATGAATTGGCACGGAGTCGTTGCGTTTTGCTATTTAGTCTCATCTGTCATTTATTGCACCAATCTGTGGACTCAAAATCCAAAGGGTTCGGTCTGGGGGTTTCGCACAATTGCAATTGCAGCCGTGCTCCACACGCTGAACCTTGTCGCTCTCTACTGGAGGGGCGATCAGATAGCCGGAGGGCTTGACAGGTCTCTTTATTCCTTCTCATGGTTTATCGCCCTGGTTTATATTATTTCGCAGGCGAGGTTCAAAACCTCTATCCTGGGGGCTTTTGTAGCGCCGCTTGCCTTCCTTATGACTCTTCCATCCGTGATTCTTCCCAAAGGAATCATTGAGCATGACCCGTCTCTTAGAAACCCTTGGATTTTAATCCATATTGCCCTTGTGTTTTTAGGAGAAGCCCTTTTTACAATCGCCTTTATTGTTGGGGTTCTCTACCTTTTCGAGGAAAAAAAGATAAAATCAAAGCGGATGGGAAGCTTCTTAAAGAAATTGCCATCTCTTACGGCACTTGACAACCTTAACCACTTCTGCCTTCTTGGAGGCTTCTCTTTACTTACGGTAGGGTTGGCCTTAGGACTGCTCTTTGCGAAAGAGATGTGGGGAACATTGTGGACCTGGGGATCAAAAGAAACTTGGTCTCTTGTTTCGTGGTTTCTCTATGCAATTCTGATTCACGGAAGGCTTGCTACAGGTTGGAAGGGAAGAAAAGCCGCCGTAGGATCGGTGCTTGGATTTGGAGTAATTCTTTTTACGTTCTTTGTAATCGGATACTTTGCCCCAGGATGGCACGATTTCCTTGGAACGTATTAATCTTAGGTAAACAAAATTGAAAAAGCTCTATTTCGATTGCTTCTCAGGCGTAAGCGGGGACATGATTGTCGGCTCGCTTCTCCATCTTGGACTGGAATTAAGGGCACTAGAGAGTGAATTAAGCAAGATTCCGATAAAGGGATACAAACTCGATGCCAAGCCCGTAAATAGGGCAGGAATTCAGGGATGTAAATTTAACGTCATCTTAACTGAAGAGCAGATTGAAAGAAGGCTTAAAGATATAAAAAATATAATACAGAAAAGTAAGTCCAAAGACGGAATAAAAAAAACTGCGATTTCGATTTTTGAAAAGCTGGCGGAGGTTGAAGCTAAAATTCACGGTATATCGCCTGAAGAAATACACTTCCACGAAATCGGCGGGGTGGATTCAATAGTGGATATAGTTGGAACTGTAATTGGGATTGACCTTCTGAGGATTGATGAGATTTACTCTTCGGCGATTCCTTTTTCAAGAAGTCGGATAAAAATGGAACACGGCGTTTATCCGGGGCCGGCTCCTGCAGTCATGGAGCTTCTCGAAAACGTTGAAATTTACGAATCAGGCAGAAAAGAAGAGCTTGTCACTCCAACGGGCGCCGCGATCCTATCCGTTCTCTCAAAAGGATTCGGCCAGTTCCCAAGAATGAAAATTTCTAAAATCGGATACGGTGCAGGCACAAGGAACACGCGTGGCTTTCCAAACGTGCTAAGGGCTATAATGGGAGAAGACGACCAATTTTCTCAAGGAATAGAAACCGATAGAATCGTTGTTATAGAAACAAACATTGACGACATGAACCCGGAAGCGTTTGAGAACCTCTTTGAGAAACTGCTCTCGATAGAAGGAGTCCTTGATGTTTCACTCATAAACACAACGATGAAAAGGGGAAGACCAGGGCAGATTGTTAAAATAATTTCCCGGCATGATGGAATTCAAAAGGTCGGCGAAATCCTTTTTAGGGAATCAACAACAATAGGAGTGAGATATTATGAGGCAAATCGATTTAAACTCATAAGAAAAGAAAAAATTATATCTACAAGATACGGCGATATAAGAGTAAAGATAGTTGATGAGCCAAAGTTAGGAATAAAAAGGGCAAAGCCTGAATACGAGGATTGCAAGAGGGCAGCAAACCGCCACAAGGTTTCGCTCAGAGAGGTTTACGACGAAGTGAATGAGGTGATTGGCAGAGATTCATAGAGACAAACGTGACCAGTTGCCCGTAATGGCATGATTGACCTAATTTCATTATTCACCAGGATATAAGGGGAGAATTCAAAGTCGAAATGGCTTAAAAATTCTCACTTCACCCTCACCACTTCTCCCTCACTTAGTGTAAGGATAAGAGGCTTAGGAGAGATTGTCAGGCTTCCGTCTACATTTTCCTTTATATCAAAAAGCGGATTGTTAAAAGAGAGAAGCCGCTCCTTTATGTCCTCTCGTTTCTGGATTGGAGCTTTGAGAATTTGGAGAATCAGGCTTGTGGCCTCATAGACCTGATATTCAAGAAACCCCGGCTCTTCGCCGAATGCGGCTCTGAATTTAGCGTTAAAGTCTATCCATCTCTCACTGCCGGGGAAAAAGAAATCCGTAAATACAACTCCTTCTGTCCCTGTGCCTACAGCCTTTAGAAAAGTCTGGCTGTTCCATGTGTTTGGCCCAAGAAAGATTAAATCCCCCAGACTATCCTCCCGCCTGAGCTTTTTTATCAACTGCGCCGAGTGTGTGGCACCATCGGGAATAAAAACCGCATCGGGATGCCTCGATTTTATCCATTCAGTCTCTCCCGAGATGTTAAGGCTCCCGGGGTCATAAGAGCCAATATAAATTATATTCCCCGCATACTCTCTTACAGACTTGATGAAAGCCTCCTTAGACAACTCCCCAAGCCCGGTCTTTGGATAAAGAATGCCAAGGGTTTTTATTTTCGCGTCTTGCACCGCGTAATTTGCAAGAACCAGTGCCTGCTTTTCGAGAGAGTAAGAAAATTTTATGAGATAGGGATTCCCATCAGATATACCTTCAGAGAGCGGAAACACCACAGTCGGGATTCTGAGGGATTTGATGCTTTCGCTTATTTCCCTAATAGAACTGCTGAGAATCGGGCCAATTACGGCAGAGGCCCCATCTTTTGCAACTATCTCCTCAAGTGCCCTTCTATTACGCTCAGGGCTCCGGCTATTATAGTCCATGACAGCAATTTGAAAGTCGCTATCAGATTGAAACACGCCCACCGCCGTAAGAATTCCTTTTAGCGCTTTTTTTCCTATTAGTTCATATTCGCCGCTTAAAGGCAGGAGACAGCCCACTGTTTTAGTGCCTATTTTTTCAGAACCACCAGGCGGTATTAATCCCTGACCATAAGTGTAATCCGGCAATAAGCTCAAAAATATGAAGAGGACAAATGAAAGGAGCAATTCCAAAAAAGTTCCATAGTCCTTACCGCCACAACCTCCTTTAGAATTTGTTTCAGAAAACATTAATTTGGAATTATAACATCTAAATGGCGTATTGAGGACTCATGATTTCTCAATTTTTTCTCTTAATATATTCACAATCAGGGTAAAGACGAATTACTGATGAAACCAAAATCCGCAGGAGCAGTAACGATTTTTGTTATATTAATGTCAAGCCTATAACAAACTCTACCTTGTTTTATAACCGGAGAAAATTTAAAAATCCTTTGTTTCTAATAGGTTATATTCTATTTGTTCTATTGGCATTATCTTTGCTAGATAATGTTAAAAAATATGGGTGGAGTAATTTATGAAGATACTCATTGTTAATAATCCATCAGATAGTCAGCTCCTGATTATATCCATTCTGAAATATGCAGGGCACACGGAGTTGCTAACTGCCAACTCAGCCCTTGAAGCATTTAAGCACCTGAGTATGGATAATCCTGCAACCATCTCTACAGATATAGATTTAATCCTGATGGACATAGTTATGCCGG
>JBLNAE010000340.1:0-9981 GCA_050259195.1 Ignavibacteriales bacterium | reverse complement strand
ACCTTCATATATCACATAAGGTTAGATGGTGTCAATGCGGTTTTCCAGTAATACAGATATAAAGTCTAAATTTAATTAGCAATAGCGACAATCAAATCCGATTCTAAATCTAACATACTAGAGTCAGACTATACATATACCAGTAAACTTCATGCTCTAGGAAGAAAAAACCTAAGCCCCCATCTCACTCAGATGTTCAACACATCTATCACACAAAGTCGGATAATCTGGATCAATTCCAATAGTTGTTCTATAAGTCCAGCACCTTTCGCATTTCTCTCCGGGGGCTTTTTGGACCCTGACTACGAGTCGCGGAATATCCGTGCTCTCAAAAACATTATTGCCTTTTGGAGACTCATTGACGATTTCTATATGAGATACAATAGTTGCCATCTTGAAAAGTTCTAGATTTTTCTCTATAAAACTTCTAATTTCGCCCTCGGCATAAACTCTTATTCCGGCTTCAAGAGAGCTTCCGATGAATTTATCCTTTCTGGCCCTCTCAAGTGCTTTTAGTATCTCATCCCTTATGAGAAGAACCTTGCTCCACTTCTCCTCAAGCTTATTATTAATAAACTCAGGCTTTGGAAACGTTGTCAGGTGAATGCTCTCCATTTTCTCACCGGGGATATACTGCCATACCTCATCGGCAGTGAATGAGAGAACAGGAGCAGAGAGCCTTGTGAGCCAATTCAATATGATATAAACCGCAGTCTGAGCAGACCTTCTTTTTTGTGAACGCGGAGGAAATGTGTAGAGAACGTCCTTTTGAATATCAAGGTAAATCGCGCTTAAATCCACAATACAAAAACGCTGAATATCGTGGTAAATAGTATGGAACTCGTAATTCTCATAACCCTTGAGTATCTCTTGAGACAGAACCCCAAGCCTGTGTAGAATCCACTTATCAATCTCTTCCAGTCCTTCATGCTCCACTGCATCCCGTGCAGCGTCAAAATCATAGAGATTTCCAAGGAGATAACGAAACGTGTTCCTTATTTTCCTATAAGACTCTGTAAGCCTGTCTAAAATTTCGCTCGATATTCTGATGTCTCCTCTGTAGTCCTCAGCCACAACCCAGAGCCGGAGAATCTCCGCTCCATATTTCTTTATAATATCGGCGGGCACGGTAACGTTTCCCTTTGACTTGGACATCTTCTCTCCCTCTTTATCCACAACGAACCCGTGGGTAAGAACAGACCTATACGGAGCAACTCCTCTTGTTCCCACAGATGCAAGGAGGCTTGAGTGGAACCAGCCCCTGTGCTGGTCGCTTCCCTCAAGGTACATATCGGCGGGCATGGAAAGCCCAGAGTCTCTTTCAAGCACAGCGGCAAAGCTCACGCCCGAATCAAACCACACATCGAGAATGTCCGTCTCTTTTCTAAAACCCTGACCCCCGCACTTGGGACATTTTGTCATAGCAGGAAGGAGCTGGTTAGAATCGAGAGTAAACCAAGCATCGGCTCCTTGATTTTCAAAAATTTCAGACACATAATCAACGATTTCAGAGTTCATAATAATCTCTTCGCAGGTATTGCAATAGAAAACAATAATCGGCACTCCCCAGGCCCTCTGTCTCGAAACACACCAATCGGGGCGATTCTCAATCATGTTGAAAATCCTGTCCCTCCCCCAATCCGGAATCCATCTTACGCGCTCATTGATCTCACGAAGCGCCCTCTTTCTCAGGTCATTCCTTTCCATAGAGATAAACCACTGAGGCGTAGCCCTGAATATAATTGGATTTTTGCACCGCCAGCAATGGGGATAGGAGTGCGTGATTTTCTCCTCTCTGAGTAGATTTCCCGCCTCTTTTAATTTTTCGATTATATTTTTGTTTGCGTCATAGATGAACATTCCGCCAAAAAATTCAACATCCTTAGTGAACTTTCCTCGTGCATCTACGGGGGCATAAATATCGAGATTATATTTTTTCCCAATCTCATAATCTTCCTGCCCGTGCCCCGGTGCGATATGAACAATTCCCGTTCCCGTATCGAGTGTTACAAAATCGCCCAGCGTTGCAACAGATTCCCTTTCATAGAAAGGATGTTTAAACCTTAAACCCTCGGTAATCTTTCCTGGAAATTTTTGGATGACTTTTGCTTCCTTACCGAGTACATTTTCAAGAAGCGTCTCTGCAAGAATGAAAACTTCGCCTTCTTTTTCTGCTGCAACATAAAGGTAATCAGGATGGAACGCAAGCGCCAGGTTCGCAGGAAGCGTCCAGGGGGTTGTAGTCCAGATTAGGGCAAATACATCCTTTCCTGCAAGAGATGGGAATTTATCAAATAACTCTTTTGAAGCCAATGGAAATTTTACATATACCGAGGGTGATGTTTTATCCTCGTATTCCACCTCAGCCTCAGCCAGGGCGGTTTGATCATAATAACACCAGTAGACGGGCTTCTTTCCCCTGTACAACCCTCCGTTTCTCATGAACTTGCCCAGCTCCCTTGCAATCGTAGCCTCATAACCGAAGCTCATTGTGAGATAGGGATGCTCCCAGTCCCCAAAAACGCCGATGCGTTTAAACTCTTCGCGCTGAATCTCTACGAACTTCTCGGCGTATAGCCTGCAGGCTTTTCTTATCTCAAACTTTGATATGGTTTCCTTTTTTGCACCCAAATCCTTTGTCACCTGATACTCGATTGGAAGGCCGTGGCAATCCCATCCGGGAACGTAATACGAATCCAGCCCAGTCATCGTCTTGGATTTTACTATCACGTCTTTTAGGATTTTGTTGAGGCAGTGCCCTATGTGAATGTGTCCGTTTGCGTATGGCGGGCCATCGTGGAGTATGAATTTAGGTTTTCCGTAAGACTCCGTACGAATTTTTTCAAAGAGCCTTATTTGCTCCCATCTCTCAAGAATCTCAGGTTCTTTCTGATTGAGATTTGCCTTCATCGGAAAATCCGTGTGGGGAAGGTTCAGTGTGTTTTTATAATCTAATCTTTTTTCTTCAACCATAAGGTGTATCGTTCTCCTTTTTATGTCCGCCTATTTACTTTCAAAAGTATTAGCAAAGAAGGGATGAAAAGCAAGGAAAGAGAGGAACGAGCGGAGGCTATATCATATATAGGAACAGACATTCTTATCTGACTATAATTCATCAGACTGCTTCTAATCCCACCTTTTGTGCAGATTTACACAGTCCGTTTAGTGTATTTCTACACATCACCCGTATTAACCTATTCATAACATTCCACAAATGTTAAAGATTAATAACATTGAATCCGTTGGTATAGATGTTGCACAACATTCAAGTAGAACAACTGGATTCCCTATATCAAAATCTCCAGCACAAGAGGAGTAAAAATGAACAAAGAGATTATTAAAACAAATGCTGCTTCTTCTGAGAGCAAGCCAGAAGTCGTTGTTATTACGGGAGCCTCAGCAGGAGTTGGGCGCGCTACCGCACAGGCGTTTGCCAGACTTGGAGCGCATATTGGACTGCTCGCCCGCGGGCACGAGGGACTGGAGAACGCCTGCAAGGAGGTTGAATCCCTCGGAGGCAGGGCAATAGCAATTCCAACCGATGTTGCATATTCAGATCAGGTTGAGGCGGCGGCAGAGAAGGTAGAAAATGAATTTGGCCCGATTGACATCTGGGTAAATAACGCAATGACAACGGTTTTCTCACCGTTTAAAGACGTTAACCCAGATGAGTTCAAGCGAGCCACCGAAGTTACTTATCTAGGAACCGTGTATGGAACTATGGCTGCGCTCAAGCGTATGCTCCAGCGCGACCGGGGCACTATAGTACAGGTTGGTTCAGCCCTTGCCTATGTATCAATTCCACTTCAGGCTCCGTATTGCGGGGCAAAGCATGCGATAAAGGGCTTTACTGACTCTCTGCGTGTAGAATTGCTCCACGACCATAGCAACATTCACCTGACTATGGTAGAGATGCCCGCACTTAATACTCCCCAGTTCAGCTGGTGCAGAACCCGCCTTCCTCGACACCCTCAGCCGGTGCCACCCATTTTCCAGCCGGAGGTTGCCGCCGAGGCGATTGTGTGGGCTGCACACAACAAGCGGCGTGAGGTATATGTGGGTGAACCCACTGTTATAAGCATAATTGCTAAAAAACTTATACCCGGACTTGTGGACTACTATCTTGCCCGAACAGGCTACGATTCACAACAGACAAATGAACCCGTCGAACCGAATCGTCCTGATAATCTGTTTGAGCCAGTGCCCGGATACCACGGCGCACATGGAATCTTCGACGATCGGGCGCACGAGCACAGCCCTCAGCTCTGGGTGACAACCCACCGCTGGTTACTCGCCCTTGCCGGAGTCGGAGTTGCGGGTGCAATCTACGCCGCTCTATCGCTTAGGAAGAAGGGATGAAATCTGCTCAGCGGGTTATTAATTCATTTGCAATTCTAACCTGTCCGACCATCTAACCAACTATCAAATCCTCAATACTTAATTGAAACGGCGTTAATACCTCTGCGCCGATCTCTCCTACTGCGACCATATCACAGTGACGCAAGCCGCCATATCCATCAATGTATATCGCAGGTTCAATATTAAAGACCATGCCGATCTCTAATATGTCATCGGATTTTGGGTGAATGCGCGGCAGGGCATTGTGACTAATCACCGCAAATCCCACGCCATGCCCGGTTGGATGCTTAAATTCTCTATCAAAGCCGTGAGCCTTAAGAACTTCACGCGCGGCACGGTCTACCTCAGCCGCTTTAATCCCCGGATGTATGGATTCAATGGCGGCCCGGCGCGCCTCAAATACGGCGTCATACATTCTGCGTTTTCGCTCATCCAATTCACAAACGCAATATGTGCGCGTAATATCCGTCCAAAATCCATCCGCGTATGAGTTGCAGTGAACGAGAGCAAATTCATTCAGTCCAACCTCTTTACTGCGTGAACGGGCATAAGCCCCATAGGCATCGGCAGAATTTGCACCCGACATACAGAACGTGAAACCGTCGGCGCGACCAACACCCTCGTAACCCGTGCCAAATGTACTTAGAGGCGTGCGGAATCTTGCCGCCACATCAGTCTCTTTTAAACCAGCCCGAATCTGATTAGCGCCTTCTAAAAAAGCCATCTCTGCAATTCGACAGCTTATGCGAATGCGATTAATTTCATACCGGGTTTTAACAGAACGTAAATAAGCAAGCATCTCATCGGCAGGTACAAGCGTAGCCGACGAGAACAATTCCGACTTAACAATACTCCTTCCATAGAGATTCATAGCCGCATAAGACGCAGGCTCGGATATTGCGCCGTCTTCATAACCAATACGTCCATGTATGATACCTAAAGCCCTGATAGCATTGGCAAGCAGTTCACGGGTTGATTCTATGCCCTCTGTGATCCTCTCAAGCGAACCAGGTTGGAATGTATGTAATTCATCGGCACAGCCCTTTCGAGCAAGTTCTTCCTCATCTTTCGGAGCGAGGACAGTGATATGTCCGTCACGTGCAGCAATAGCCAAGGAGGTGCCGACAACAGGCCAGTAGCCAGACAGCAAAAGCACATTTATAGGCAGCGCGCAGACGACAGCATCCAGACCTGCCTCTTTAAGTGCACGCTTAATACGCTCAATCCGTTCATTATCACATGCCATAACATGTTTTATTTGCAGGGGCGGATCTTGCTTGTGGCGAGCAGTTCAAGAAGTTCAATGCAGGCTCGTCAAACCATATTTGCCCTTTTCCCTACGGCAGATTGATCAACGCAAGGCCCGTTTCCTCATCGGTCTTTCGCTGCAAGTGCCTGGGCGATTCAATGAGAATTACTTCCAATGTCGGCCGGACATGACCTTTCAAGAGATGACCACCGTGAGCAGTGCCATCGGATTTTCCAACTACCACGTGGGCGTGCACCTTTGGCTCGCTTCCTTGGAGCGCAATATCACCTATAAGCGAGAGTACCTCAACCTGTTCCTTTAGAGAAATCCTTTTGTAATCCTTCTTCTCCCAGTCGAAATAGCCCAACACAACATCGCTGAACGCCCCTATCGCTGTGAAGTGACTGCCGCCAAGATTATTCCTCTTTGCAAACTCTGTCAGCCCTGAAATGACTTCATCGCCCTTGTCGAATACAATCGCAAATGTCTTCTCGCCTTGACCATATATCAGTTTCGTTTTCATACAGAGTTCCCTTATCAAGAAAGTTGTATGCCAAGCCCACAGCGGCTGCATACACGAGATGGTGCAAAGCATCAATGGCAATCTCTTTGGCTCCCCACTTATAAGCTGGCGGTGCAATCTCCAGTGCAGGGAGCATTACCAATGCCGCACCCCAAACCGCGCCGAAGTGAGCCGCAGTAGCAAGCAGTCCGTTGAGGCCTGCGGCTCCAAGAAGGCCTCTAGTGGTACCCCACATTGTTCCGTAGCCCCAGTGGACAAGGTTAGAGAAACGAGTCTTCTCCTCTTCACCCTTAGGTTGCACACCCAGCACCTTGGCCGCCGCATCCGCCGGAGCCGAACTTTCCTCTCTCCCGCGAATCTTCGCCTCAATCATAGTTGATGCTGTTATCGCAGCGGTGCCGATTAAACCGGCAATCAAACCCTTGCCAATTGCCCCTGCAACATCTCCAATCTTTATGGCCGCCTTGTTTATATCGGCTCCCTCGTTATCCAATCTCTTCTTCAGCCTCCTCTCCATGTTCTACAATATCCCCCTTTTTAAAAAGTATTTCCCGCATAATGGCGCGCCATTTTGGTTTTCGGCGCAGAAGAAACTCAAGGTTCATTCCGAAGTGCTTGAACTCCTCTTGCTGAGCATTCCGCATAATCGCCTTTGCTTCGGGGTCCTTCTCAATTGCCAAGCGCTGTTCATACCAGTCTATCGCCTCGGCTTCCTCTATGAGAGAAAGTATCATCCGTGCAAAGGTGCGCGTCTTCTCCGGCAACTCATTTGGCGGTTCGTGATATTGATCGAAACCCATTGTAACTCTCCTTTTTAGGCAGTCTAAACAAATAGAGGCTTCGAAAAATTATGGTTTCCTTAATGCACAAATTCAGAGTTTATTTGCAATGAGCCTAGAAGATTATCACTCGAGTAAGGAAATACCATCTTGTTTCCATAAATTGCAATATGCATACCATTTAGATCCGATATTACTATTTTCAACTTTTGTGGAGAGTTACAGAGAGAATAAATGTTTAAGGAAATAACCCTGTGCAGTAATGCACTACAGAGGCTGTGTAAATTTGCACAAGTACACTTTATGTTTTGTTCTTTTCTTCTTTATTTTGATTTTGTATAAGGGCAGTTTACGAATTATCCCTAGCACCATCAAAACGCCCTTCGGGACTGTAGAAATGCAACAAGGGAGTTGAGTTCGTCCGGCGTGAGATTTCCGCCAAAGGCAGGCATATTTGTTCCACCATTGAGTATGCGCCATGTCATCTCATCCGGTGTAAGACGATTCCCAACATCCGTGAGGGCGGGACCTCTGCGACCGCCGTGACCTGAGATAGCATGGCAATACTCACAACCCTTTGTATAAAATAAATGCGCGCCATCATAAACCGGGCCGCTACTTGCACCAATAATAGGCGGTGGCAGCGGCTGTGCATCAAAAACAGGAGACCAGGGCGCCTTCTTACCTTCTATCCACAGTGTGCCTACCATCACTACGATGATAAGCACTGCTACAACAGCCCATGGACGGCGTCTTATACTACGCTCTCCCCGGTTCCAGATAAGTGGCAGTAAAATCAATACAATCCCGACGAGTATCGGCCCAAGAACAATAAAATATGACTCGCTCTTAGGTGGAAGCAAGGCAAATACAGCGAATATCCAGAGAAAATACCAATCGGGCCGCGGGTAGGCCCCAATTATGCTTGGGTCAGGCGGCTTACCCAATTCCGGAGGACCGATGATTATTGCCAAAAGCACAATTGCCAGGATTACACCGGCTCCGAACACAACATCCCTCCATGCGACATCCGGCCAGAAAGGCTGACCATGGCGCTTGAGGAACGATTCGTACCGAGCGCGATACGTTTTTGGATTGACCGGCTGCCCCGGTTTTGGCGGCTCGGAGATGCCGTTACGAAGTACAAGATAGAGATGAAACCCAACAAAGGCAAAAATCAATGCCGGGATGAAAAAGACGTGGAATGCAAAGAACCGACTGAGTGTCACGCCGCCCACAGTGTCCCCCGCAAAAATAAAGCGCGCAAGCCACTTGCCAATAGCAGGCACACGCGCCGCCTGCTCTGCGGCTACAATCATTGACCAAACGGCGTTTTGATCCCACCGCAGGAGTTGTCCGGTAAACGCCATTACTATCGTAAATGCCAGGAGTCCGACTCCTGTAAGCCAGCTCATCTCACGCGGGAATTTGTATGCTCCCATTAAGAATACGCGTATTGCATGAATGCCTATGAGAAGCATCATTGCCGATGCACCAAAGTTGTGCACGCCGCGAAGGAAATGTCCCAGCGTAGCCTTGTGTGTAATAAACTGAAGCGTATCGTAGGCCTGCGATGACGAAGGTACATACATCAGGGCGAGCGCGATTCCTGTAGTGACCTGAATAACAAAGGCGATAAGCGTAGCGCTTCCAAATACATACCACCACCCTGTCCCCGGCGGCACCGGATGCCGTGCTATCGGCCCTACCAAACTCGAGATGCCGGTACGGTCATCAAACCATTGCCATGCGTTTTTTAGGATTTTCATACCATTTCCTCCTGATATTTGAGCGCGGACATAAACCCCTGCCGATTACTATGCAAGCGGGGTTGGCTGAGCAAGAATCTCAACCCGTCCATCTCTCACACGCACAGGATACCGGGGCAGCGGTTTTGGAGGCGGACCGGCAGCAACTGAGCCATCCTTGTAGTACACCCCGCCATGACATGGGCACATAAACAGGTTGGCGTCAGGCAACCATCTCACCGGACAACCCAGATGAGTACAGTTGATTGAAAACGCTATGAACTCTCCTTCATTTTCTCGACGGAGCCACGCCGCGGTCTTAGCCGTAACCCCCGCCCAAGGAACAGGCGAGGCATCAAGAAATGTTACCGCAGTCGTGGTGCCTACTTTGAAATCGTCTACCGAACCTACAGAACGCCAAACCTCCGGCACCCTCTGAAGGAGCGGCGATACCAAAAAGCCCAGAATTGGAATGCCGATGATTGCAGCAGCTATGCCGCTTAAACCTATGCTTAACTTTTCAAGAAACCGCCGGCGACTGAATGAATTCGGCCCGTCACTTCCATTTGAATGTGTTTTATCAGTCTCCATGTCGAATCTCCCTTATCCATCCGGCGAGAGCGATTACAATAAGGATAAAACCCACGCCTGAGACAAGCAGTGTAGTTACAAGACCCAGCCCCAAAAAGGTTATCCCAAGCGCCATAAATGCAGGCCAATAGGTCGGCCTGGACAACTTCTCAGGCTGAGGCTTATGCCATTCCTGTTCTGTTGCAGATGGGTTGTTTTGCAATCCGTGATTAGTGTTCAGAGCGTTATCTTCCGCTTTATTTTCCATTTTCTGCTCCGCGTTTTTCTCGTGCCCTACTCTTTCTCATCAAAAATCGGGCAAGGAGACCCCTCGCTTTAGCGATGGGGAGGAATTGCCCGCCTCCGTACTTGAAATATTCCTATATGCGTATATAATATCTATGTGCTTAAAAGAACTGTGAAAATTAAACTGAATCCTACCCATTCCGACAAGCTGATAATCCAGCAAACGCTTGATGCCTGCAACAAGGCTCTCAATTGGATTAGTGATGTAGCGTGGGAGAAGAAGTGCTTTAACCGTGTAGCACTCCACCATCTTCTCTACTATGAACTCAGAGAGAAATTCAACCTTCCTTCTCAAATAGCTATATCTTTGAAGGATACAGTTTGCGCTTCTTATAAAGCCGATAATTCTGTTAAGCACACATTCAAAGCTAAAGTCCTTCCTCTGAACTTTCCTAGAACCGCTAAACTTGTTTCTGAGAATGTTGTCTCTTTTAACACTCTCAAAGG
>JBLNAE010000339.1:0-3065 GCA_050259195.1 Ignavibacteriales bacterium | reverse complement strand
TTTTGACGAAAAGGCAAAACAGCTTATAGAAGACAAGCGACTATGTATCCCCATGAAGCCACATAAACCACAGCGCTATGATTATGAGTATAGACGCAATGGTACCAGGAATATCTTCCTTGCGGTCGAGCCAAAAGCTGGATTCCGCACAATCTTTATCACTAAGCGACGCACCAAGGTTGACTTTGCCCATGAAATCGAACGTATCGTGATGTTGCCACGCTACCAAACTGCCAGACGCACTCATATCGTTCTCGATAATTTAAACACCCACTGCGAGAAATCACTCATTGAAACATTAGGTGAAGAAAAAACCAGAGCGATCATGAGCCGCGTTCAATTCCACCACACCCCAAAGCATGCTTCATGGCTCAACATGGCAGAAATCGAAATCAGTATACTCAGCAGGCAGTGTCTTCATCTTAGGATTCCGACAGAGACGATACTCAAGCATGATATAGCGCGTTGGGAGCAACGACGGAACAGTCGGCAGGCAACCATTCATTGGAAGTTTACCAAACAAGATGCTCGGAAGATATTCAAATATGATAATGGACAGAATTAAAATGAAAAAGCACTAGTGGCAGCAATGGAAGCTGCGGAGGATCATATCTTTGTACTGCTATATCCGGCTATGATGGACCAACCGGATTGGGAACCCCTAACGATACAGGCGCATTTAAATGAAAATAAATCCGCTTGGCACATAAAGGATGGGATTATTTAAGTTAAAAAATTTTCTCATTTCTGTCCCTTTCGTGGGAAGAAGCTGACGGAAGATCCTCTATTCATGTAGTGAAGCCGCACAACCACACGTGGAGGGCTTTTTTATCGGAGCTCACTACCGGATTTATATAACTCCATTCCCTTATCGTGTCTGGATTTACTATCCTTAAACGTGGTAGAATTACTATAACTTTTCCTATCAGTCTCGCACTGGGACTTCGTGGCGATCTTGTCCTGGGCCTTTTCATTTGTGACTGCTTGATTACCTAACATTTTGGTTTATTCTCACACACATAATAAGAGAAAAGAACATAAACAGAGGTTAATTATAGGTTATGAGAAGGAGGACTCGAAAATTAAGTTTAACAACAATAATCCTGATAACTATTCTTGCTATACTCTATCTCTTTTATAAAGCTCCTAGTAGGAATTTGGGGGACCTTTCTCATAAGAGGTTTATGGAAATAAGAAAATAGATAAGAAATCTTTAACCTCTTGTGTTTCATTCGTCCCTTTGCTTCTTTAGGCGTGTTGACAAGCGATTATGATTGCGGAGATAATGGGAATAGAAAAGGTTAGGTATAAAAAGGCGCTATTCCACGTGAGATGGTTAGGTAAAGCGCAGGGTTACAGTATAACACCTCATATGGGATATTATAGTGCATTTTTGCAGGCTAATTAAAAGTTCGTTCGGACGCTTCGGACCGCTCCCTTACGCGCACTGCTTGAATAACAAAGCACATGAGAATAATTAGGACTTATGGGGACGATGATTAAAAAGCGGACTTACAAATTTAAAGAATCACAGTTGACCCTTGAGTTCGGTGACATCACAACCTCTAAGGCACAAGTCCTTGTTAGTTCAGACGATTATTATTTAACTATGGGAGGAGGAGTTTCAGCAGCTATTCGTAAAGCAGAGGGGAATGCAATTGTACGTGATGCTTCTAAAAAAGTACCTGCAGCCATTGGTGACGTAGTTGTGACTATTGCTGGTACTTTGCCAGCAAATTACATTTTTCATGCTGTAACGATTGGACCGGGCGCTGAAGAGAAGTCGGCTGAGGCAGTAATTAGTCAAACAACCCAACGCTGTTTAGAGCTGCTCGATAGCTTAAACCTTAACTCGATTGCATTCCCAGCTATTGGTGCTGGAGTGGCGGGGTTTAGTTATGAAGATGTGGCCATTCAAGTGTCGGAAGTTATTGCCGAAAATTTGAAACGTCGTAAGAGGCCCATTGAGGCAACCATATATTTGTTTGATAGATTTGGGCAGATGTCACCAATCGAATTTGTACATTTTTTTGAAGAATTCCGAGCGTGTCTTCCCAAGGTCGCTGAAAAGGAAGCTAGACCCGATGATCAATTGCCTTTATCCCAAAACACAGTTGTTAAACGAGAAGAGGTGCCCTCAGGTATTGAAGACCCGGTAATGCACCGTCACAGCTTGGTAAAGCATATAGCATCTCTTGAGGAGGAACGCGACGGGTTGGAAGAGATGCTTGCACGCCGTGGCAGCGTAGAGAAGAACAGTAAATCAGATGAGATTCGAAGGCTCGCTGAGATTCAGGAGCAAAGAATACAATATTTGGCGAAACTCCAACTCATTTCCAAAGAGCAAGTTGGGGTATTTGTATCTTACGCTCATGAAGATGAAGATTTGCGCGATGAACTGGCGAAGCATCTCCGTATTTTGGTCCGCCAGGGTAGTACAACGGACTGGCATGATCGCAAAATTACAGCAGGCAGTGAGTGGAAAGGGGAAATTGATAATCACCTAAACACGGCCCGCGTAATACTGCTACTTATAAGTGTAAACTTCCTGGATTCCGATTATTGCTATGATGTCGAAATGAGGCGAGCCCTTGAGCAACATGAAGCTAAAGAAGCTTGTGTAATCTCGGTTATTCTACATCCAGCCTATTGGAAGGGAGCGCCGTTTGCTAAGCTCCAGGCGTTACCTAAAGATGCAAGTCCTGTTACCAGTTGGGAGGATCGGGATGCTGCGTTTACCAATATCGTTGAGGGAATCCAAGCAGCACTAGAAAACTCTGTTGGATCCGAATGAATAATATTAATGTACAATAAATCTTCCACACATTTAATGGCTATATAATACCAATTCCAAGGATTAAGTGGTTAAACACATCTCCTCCACCTGTCTCTTAATCCAAGGGAAACCACAAAGACTTCCTACCGTGTCACGATTTTCTATGTATTCCTTCAAAGCCTCAATTAGAACCTCTTCAATTTCCCCTAAATTGTTAAATACCCTGTTGGCTGTTGATTTCCTCAGTTCCTCAATTAACCTCTCTACTGGATTTAGCTCAGGACTATAT
>JBLNAE010000338.1:0-10690 GCA_050259195.1 Ignavibacteriales bacterium | reverse complement strand
GACTAAGACTGGCGAGTCGTCTACTGACGTTGAGATTCTGGAGGAACTTGCCAAGCTCAATCCTGTTGCCGGGAGGGTGCAAACGCACAGACAGATTTCAAAACTCAAATCCACTTATATTGATGCCCTGCCCAAGCTTATAAATCCCTGGACAGGAAGAATACATACCTCTCTTAAACAGACTGGAACCTCTACTGGAAGGTTGAGTTCGAGCGAGCCAAACCTTCAAAACATTCCCATAAAAACCCATGAGGGAAAAAGGATAAGAGAGGCTTTTGTCCCCGAAGACGGGTTTATTTTACTAAACGGTGCCTGAAAGCCCCCATTTGTAGTGGGGGATGAAAGGCACACTCAGTGTGATAGAGTTTTGTATGACACTGAAACGTACCCCGCATGCACTGTATGATACTAAATATCACCTTGTCTGGACTCCTAAATACAGAAGATGGGTAGACAGGAAAGATCTAAGGAGTCGAATTGAAGAAATCTTTCAGGAGATAGCTTCAAATCACCAGATGGAGATTGATAGGATTGAGGTATCAACGGATCACGTACATGTTTTTCTTTCTTTTCCACCAAGGTATTCAATAGCCAGAGTAGTAGGGATGTTTAAGAGTATATCGGCTTCAATCATATTTGAGCAATATCCTAAGATTAGGAAGGAGCTAAAGCTATGGCGAAGCAATTTCTGGGAGAGGGGTTATTTTGTAAGGACAGTAGGGGATGAGGTAACAGCAGAGGGGATACGTAAGTACATAGAGTATCATAAGCATGAGGGGATTAACCCTAAGCAGTTGAGTCTTTTTTAAGGCATTTTCAAAGAAGCCCCCACCTGTGGTGGGGGAGCTTCACTCCAGCAAAATGTGTTGTTCCATAGCCATTGATGATTTCACCAACCAAAGAATCAATTGTGTCTGTTGGGTCAGGAATTCCTGAGAAAAGCAAATCTAATTTCTGTACGCTATCTTCCAAAGAATAGGAAAATATTTTATGGTCTCTTGGAACAATATAGGAATTGGCAGACCTATTTTTAGCTCTGGGGAGGAAATAGTGCACATTCTCAAAAGGTTTTGGTTCCACACCCAATTTTATCCAGAGTGCTTTTTGTGCCTCATCTAGTTTTGTTGGTTTCTGGTCAATTTGAAGTAAGTCTCCATGCTTAACGTTCATGATGACCACAGCAATATCTTCAGAATTTAAAGTTTGAAGAAGGGATTGGAGAATAAACATGGCATAACTGGTTTTAGTTGCTAATCCACTGATACCAGAAATATTTAAGTGTGCAGATTCTGGACCGATAACATAGCGACTATCGAGATAAACCACTGCTTCAACTTCATTGCTCATTTTGATGAGACCAGCGGGAATCCGATTCTTTTCCTCCATTGTGTCAATACCAAGCGCAATGTGGATGCCTTCCTCGTTGGCAAAGCAAACGTTTTTCTCATTTTCCACAGGCATATATATGCCATCTTTCTGAGTACCATCCTCATTTTTCCCACCACCGTCATTCATCATGACATTGACTTTAGCCAACGTAGCACCGACTCGTGGGGTGTTGGGTTCTTCTTCTGTTGAACCGAAATTATTAGAAACAAAGTTCGCCAAATGACTGGTAGCATCGGTACGATGTTCCAATCCCGTGACTAACCCATAAGTTTTGCTATTATTGAAATGTTCTGACTCAACAATATCAAATGGATTGACAATTTCGCCACCCGTAATCCAGAAATTAAATTTATCGGCGGTATTGGGGTCATGGTCTGTGGCAGAAGTTCGCCCAATAACTCTTTTTCTTTCTTTTCAACCATTTGTAATTCTCCTTAGTGCGTTATTAATACAACCTTCTATGACTTCCGTTGAATAAAACAATTGCTTGGCAGCGTGCTCCGCTTGATAAATGGGATAAAGATGTGTGTGCCAACGGTCATCGGAGCCATATGGTGTTACAAATTGCTCAGCAAGTAAGGCACTGGATAGTTCATCAATCAAATCTGTAGTTATAGGTTGTTCAGCTATGTTTGGAACTTCTACTTTGATTACACCAAACAAGGGGAATTGCAACTGTTTTGCTTCCCGCAGGCGTAGATACCAAAAACCCGTGTTGCCACCATAACCCTCGAAAACGGGGGTGCGATGGTCAGGTGGCAAAGCAGAAATTAAATTGGAGATATTTTGTTTCTTGCGTTTATTGCCATCTCGAACCATAAATTTTTGTGTGGTAGTAAACGATTTTGCAACAGCAATAATGTTTGGCAGAGACATCCCTGCACCATAACTCCCTAATGATAATAGTCCGTCTTTAATAAGCCAGCCCTTTGGGAATTTCTTGCGAAACCTATCCACAATGGCAAACTCTGCTTTGCTCATCAGATAACGTGTTTTACCGCGACCCTTTTCTCTTAAGTCCTGACCTTCATAGGTTTTTCCATTTATCGGGTCTTCTTCGGCAAGGTCATAAATTTTTAAATTTAGCCGACCCTTTTCCGCCTCTGCCATTATTCCATTCCAAGCGGTTTCGGAGACACGAGCTTTGGATAGTAACATTATCCAATTATGTTCACTCATCACCCTTTTCAATTTCCCCAAATCATCTCTTTCCAGAATAGCAATAGAAGTCTGTGCTAAAAAAATGGGTGTAGAGCGGTCGTGTTCTAACCCAGCAGCGAGAAAATAATGTCGAAAAGAGCCATCAAGAAAATAACGAAACAGATGTTTATCTTTGCGGTGAAGGGGTCTCAATGGTCGGTATGTCCAGTTAGGTGTTGGATTTTCTAGAAAAGTGTCTACATTGAGATGCTCCGTAGAGAATTTGGTGTCATCACGCTCGGTTTCATCAATAAAAGTCATCTCTTCAATAGCACCACCACTGGCTGGCAGAAGTTCAATGTAGCCTGCCGTTGCGGAGAGAATTCTTTCCAGAGTCTTAGCAAACTCTCTCATTGTAATTCCTTTAAACTATCTTTGATGTCCTGCAACTCATCAGGTGTTAAACCCCACATCTTTGCAGACAATTCATCAATCTGCTCTTCTAAATCGCTTACAGGAATACCTATCTCAGCCTTCTTATGACATTGCTGTGATAAATGAGATAATTCCCTATGTATCTGATTTGATGGATTGAATTTAGGAATGGCAATGTTTTGAAGAATATGTGTGCTCTGCTGAGTTGATATAGAATAAGCCATTACAATAAATCTAGAGATTGAACAGTTAAGACAAGATACAACGAAATGTGCCTCTACCCTTTTTCCAAAAGGAACTAACATTAACTTATGGTCTGGAATTATTATCTTTTCTTCATCTTCAACTATGTCAGTTGACACTAAAGCGCATTGAATTCCGTTAGCTTGTTCTTTCCACACAGCTTTATAAGGAGCAAAAGTGTAGGAACCAACGTTATACATAGAATAAAATGGTGCTCTTTGTGGTTCAAAGTGCTTCTTGTAATGCGACCTTTTGCGTAATTCTGATTCGAAAATCTTAAAGTAATCAAGAGTGTATGGATGTTTAGCTTTTAAAGCGGATTCAGAGAGAGCCTTATTCATTTCTGTTGTATTTTGAGGTAAGATAATTAACGCCGAGCTTCTAGCATACCATTTATTTACATCTCTTCCTCTTAATAACGGGTATAAGCATTCTTTTTCTATATAGCGTGAAGCAGGTTGGTACTTCTTTGTGCCAACATCAAACAGATTTTCAATTTTTAATAAACCGTTTTCTGATTTTCCACTAATTTTGACCCAATAAATTCCGTTTCCACCCCCTGTATGAGACCCCACTCTAGCCGAGTAGTAGGACATCCCAAGTACATTTTTTAACTGGGATATATCTCTCATTTTTGTGGTAAACCATGCGGACTGTAAACCTGAAATTGGAAATGCCTTTAAAAATCTTTGAGAAACTCTTGCTTGTACTTCTTTCCATTCCGAATCTTCCGCAATAGTTCCTTTTATTTTTTTGGACCATAGAGAATAATCTACAGGGTAAGTAGTCTCATAACCCTTATGACAAAGTAAAACAGAAGTTCTATTCTTTGCATTTTTAAAGGGTTCAAGGTTCACCATATCATCAACTTGCAAAACTTTGAAAGGTATCCCTCTCCTTCCTAATCTAAAACGTCGAAATCCCTCACCTCCACCAGCAGTCTTAAATAGGGTTTGAGTTATGACAAAACAAAGTTTTCCCTTATCTTTCAAATATTTATCAATTGCTACATAAGTCATTAAGATTGAAATATCGTCACAGGCTTTACCCAGACGTGCATCCAAACCTTTATGTTCAAATAAATCATAATTTGCCCAAATTGGTTTAATTATTTTTCGGTATTCATTTGGTAATGAAATCCAGTTGACCCAAGGCGGATTACCAACAACTAAATCAAATTGTCCAACAAAAAGGGGTGCAAAAGCGTTTTTGATAATACGTGCCCAAACGCCATTAATACCTTTATGTTCTAATTCCACTAGGTTCTCATAAGCTTCGATTAAGTATAGTTCAGATTCCCGAAATTCCCCTTGAGTTAAATTTAATTCCTCTTCCACTCTTTTTAGAAAGTCTTCACTAGAGTGCATTGCTTTAACGCTATCTTCCATCAAATTTGCCAATTGCTGTATACGGCTTTTACTAATAATGGAATGAGAAAAGAAGAAATCGCCAACAGCAGTTTTCACTTCGTAAGGTATCTTTTCGGGAAATAAGGTCATATCATGAGCAATACGTGCCTCTGGTGGTTTGATGGAATCACAAAGATATATTGGAATAGTAATTTCACCAGTTTTGTATTTGAGCAAGTCAGCAATAGCAAGCATATAGTTGGTGCGTGCAGAAATGACAGCTATTGGATTTAGGTCAAAACCCTGAATATTGAAGAGAATTTTCTTAAGTGTTTCACTAGGGTTCAATTTATTCTTCTTGGCATATTCTTTAGCACGCTTGATAGCTAGGATAGGGAAAGTACCACTTCCCCAACCAGGGTCTAAAATACGCAGTTTAGGGTCGCCATTATAATTGAGCTGGTTAAGGCAACGCTCTGCCAACCAGTCTGGCGTGTAGTATTCACCTAAGTCGTGGCGGATTTTTTGGGGTACTAAATTCTGGTAAAGTTTTTTTCAGAATATCACGGGTCTCATCTGGAACAAGCTCCATTGTCTCTGGGTCGTAATCATTAAGGTGACCGACAATTTGCTGAATGGACTGATAAATATTCTCATTCCATGCTTGTACATACCAGCTAAACAGGTCACCTTCTAGAAAATTCCTTATTCCAATAGAGTGAAAAAATCCCCCATCTTCGAGTTCATCGCATTTCCTTCTCAACTCATCGCTAGACAAGTTTTCCCAATCGTGAAGCGGAAGTCCAATCAAATCATGTAAGGTATAAAAACCCACTACTTGATAAGAGAGTAATTTCATCAAAAGAGCATAGTAAGAATCGAGTGCAAAGAAGAATGCATTCACGTTGAAATCCTGCTGTTCTCTCTTGGAAAATCCATAAGAAGTGAAAAGTGTCTTTGTGTCTATCTTCTTCTGTTCCAATGAGCCATGAACCTCGGCAAATTGCTCTCTCCATTGCTCGAAAAAGAAGTGCTCCTTTATATCGGTCTCATTACCATGCTGATTAATTTCATTGTAAAAAGCTTTGATACAGTCAACTGCCACCTTATTACGAGATTCTTTTCCAACGGCAAAATCCCTGATGAGATTTTCAGGTATCAGTGCTGCTTTGGATGTAAGCTTTTCGAGGTTTTTAAGGAAGAAGTCAAGGCTAGATTCCGATAAAGGAATGGGTTCTTCATTAATCCAACGCCCTACATATCGCATAAAGAGAAAATAATCTCCATCAAAAGCAACTCCTAACACGCGCTCCTTACTAAAGTGCTCCGCCTTAGCGAGGTCTAAAATGTATCCTTGAACCTGTGCTATCAGTTTGCGATTCTTATCGTTGTCCGTTTTTATGACATGTGGTTTTTTGTACTCCAGAATCAGTTTGTTAAAAACTGTATCAGGTTTACCATTAGCAAGAATCAGTTCATCCCGTATTTGAAGGTTTAATCCGACTCTCTTCTCTTTCAGGAAATTTTGCCAAATGGGAGAAACTAATTCTCGGAGTTTTTTCTCAGGATAGATTGGAGTTATTTCAGCAATCTTTACTGCTTGCTCTATCTGGTGGACAGTTTCTGTAAGAGTGTGCATAAATCACTTGCTCCTACCAATGTTTGAATGTTTCCAACTCATCACCCATTCATGCATAAACGTTTCTACCCCCGTTGTCGCAAAATGAATAAAGCCTTTTCAACACAACAGATGAAGGCAAGGATGATGGGGGAAAATAAACTTCAAAGACACCATCGCCCTATGGGTGCACCAACAAAACTGAGATATACGATTATTTTCTCCTACGTAAGTGGCAAGAAAGATGCCAGGGCAATTTCTTTTATCTTTGAGGTATTGAATTTAAAAATGGGTGTCAGATGTCTTAAATTCTGACAGATAAAATGTTCTAATGTGAGATATTCGTTATATGTAATATCAAATCCGGTTGATTAGTGACCGTATGTCATCTGAACCCTTAGATGCCTCAAGGTAAACTCCGTGAAGCCTCTTGGTTTACAATCTATAGATTCTTCGCTTCCTCAGAATGACACGTGCACTGTTTATCCGGATTTGATATAACTCTAGGAATTTCAGCGAGTTATGCGCGCTAACTTTAATGGCATATAAATTGTGCTACAACCTGGTAAGAGCGACAGGGAAAAATATTCAAGGAGGGGGAAAAATAACTGAATTAGGAGATTTTTGGATTGCTTTTGGTGTCCGAGTCCCTCTCTGTATGTACATTAATACAATAAATCTACCAAATATTGTAAGTGTAAAAGGAGGCGTTAATGGAGCGATACAAAATCAGAATAGGATGGGAAGGCTCTCATAGTCTTGAAGAAGTTATTAATAAAATGGTTGACGGTGGGACGAATCCTGATTGGGATGGCAATGATTATGGACTGTATCAAATATATGGAAGACATATCTTATATGGTAAGAACACCTTGCTGTATATTGGTATGGTAACTGAAGAAACTTTTTCTCAACGTTTCAGAGAACATAAGATATGGTTAGATTACGACCAAGATGAGGAAGACATTAAAATCTATCTAAGTAGAATCTATGACCCTAAAGAACATTCGGAGAGAGACAACTGGGAATCATGGAAAAGAGATATTGTAATATCGGAGAAGATTCTCATTTACAAGTATTGTCACAACTATAATCTCAGAGAACTCTCATATCCGCCTTTATTACCATTTAGAGAGGTCCGCTTGATTCATGCTGGAAATAGAAATAGATTAAAAACGAAGATAATGTTCCAAAAGACTTTTTAGAATGGTAACAAAATAAGACGCCGGTTCTGTTTAAGATTGCCTGCAATGGTGGTTAACACAGCAAGGGTTAACTCTAAACCTCATTAGCATCATTCGTATTTGGAGATTAGATGGCAACGGAAATAGAAGGGGTTGGTATGGATAAAATAAGCGATGACTTTAAGAAGATGCACGCTGAATTGAAGCGACTCGAAAAGAGCTATAATCCCCAAAATGAGAACCTTCACTTTACCACCGTGGAACTTGCGGATACTAAACTTTATTCGGCACTCTTATCACTTGGACATAGGGGGCTACAGACTGTCCGCAAGCATCATAACTATTTACAAAAAACTGGCTTTATGATGACTGAATGTTTTGGTATAACATTTTCCTTATGACCAGTTCTGCCGCTCTCCGAGTAAAGAGGGATAAAACCCAGGGAAATATTCCAGAAGATGTTGTGAAAGAACTCATCGAGATATTAGTTGATATTAGTGAGTTTTCCACTGTTCATTGTGGAGATATTGTGCAACGTAATCATGACGCACTCGGCAACACGCTCTTAGCGTTCTACTGCATGGAGCTAATCAGCCTGGTTCGAAAGAAGAGCCGTGCAATTGCCTTGAAGCGAGTCACAGAGTTTACTGAGTGGACCATTAAAAGAGTAAAGGAGATAATTGCGATAGAAAAAGGTTAACCGACAGCACCTAACAGTAATTGATAAAGTCACAAGGATAACAGATTTAGCTAATTATTTTCTTTTAACAAGTGTTACAGATTTCTTCTCTTCTCTCTCTGTAAATTCCTCTATTCTACTTGTAATGCTTTCATCCCAAGCTCGTTCTTCCACTATTTTGCTGAGCCTTCTTACATTAAGCAATGATACCTCATCCCACTTTTTAGACTCCCTTATAATGCTCTCAAGTTGCGTTCTTTTTTCATCACCCGTATCGGGAAAGCTGAGCTTGGTATCTCTATCAATCTTTGCCACCTTAGCACTTCCAAAAATCCTGTCTATACCTTCCCGCTCGGAATAGGTTATTAAGGACTCTTTCGTTTCCTCTATCTCAACCTCAATCCTCTTCTTCATAGATTGAAGCTCCTCAAGCCTGTCTACAAGCTGAAACCCCTCCTCTTTTAAAATCTCTTTCTCAGGAGAGTGTTCTATTATAAATAGGTGCTTCCGTAAAGGGCATATGGATTGATAAGAGCACCAGCTACAGAGCAAAGACTCAAGGGGCGGAAACTCTGTTGCTGATTCTATCTCATTGATAAGTGTGATTTCCTCGGCTCTTAATCTCTCAATATCATCATCTGTTCTCGATGATGACATCTCTTTATTAAATACTAGATAGTGCCAGAGGAGCTTAATGGAATGGGCATCACTCCACATATTTTTTACACCAATTTGATAAAGCGCAAGCTGCTTATCCTCATCCTTTTCCTTCTGAGTAGGAAGATTCTTACTGGTTTTGTAATCGTGAATCTCATAGGTTCCGTCAGGAGCAATAGCAAGGCGGTCTATATAACCCTGTATCTTGCACCTTTTATCTTCATCCAGAGCAAAAGAAACCCTCTTTTCCGCATGAATAGTCTTGGATTGGTTGAATGGATGGTAACTCTCATAGTAATCCCGTATACATTTTTCACCTAGTCCCCTGTAATCGTCTTTGGATAAATCCTTATTTACAAATCTTATATTATCATCCCATTCCTTTTCCCAATTTCTGTGAAAGTATCCAATAACCCTTTCAAGGGGCATTATCTTGGCGGAGATTAAATTCTTATAGAGCCTTTCAAGGGCTTCATGAACCCTTGAACCCATGAACTGCTCTATCGTTTTCGTCTCTTCTGGGATTTTATCTATGTATTTGAGCCTATACCTGAGAGGACACTGTTTATAACTAGAGAGTCTTGTGTGGGAATATAAGCCCAAGGTCATTGCCTCGTTAAATCAGATTACTATCAAATGCTCTATCCCTAATCGTCTGTTTACTCCCTTTTGATGCATAATCCGCTCTTAACCCAATTATCTCCCCAAAGACAGATACCTGTCAACACGCCGGTAGGAGGTAATGCAATGGGGTTTTTCGATAATCCAAAATTGAACAAAAGGGATAAGGGGTCAGTGGGGGTAATCTTGATTGGTCCTTTTAATATACTCTCGCTACTTTCTCCAGATAAACTAAAAGACAAAACCCTTTTGCTACTTTGACACAATAGAATCGCCTTCTACCTAAACAAGAGAGGTAACTTGCCTAGCAACCCCATAATGCATTAAATTTGACATCAAAAGAGCCACAGGATGCTCTTTAAATCGCCTGAATTTTCTCTTGCAAGTTGCCCAGATTCTTTCACACCGAGAATATATGTAATATATCGAAAGTCAAAGACAACACCAACGCCTTCACCAATAAGTGGGTCATGAACTATCGCATCCATAGTCTCAATAGAAGATTCCAGCTCATCGAACCCAATCGAAGTAACGAATGCCATTTTGCGGTTAAGGTCCATATTATACTGAGAAAGCATAGTATCCCTAGTTTATATAAGGTGAAAAGAATACGTCCAATTAGGTAAAAAACTCAATCCCTTGAGCGATGGGGTCTCCCCTATTGTTTTTAAGTCAGTTATGGCAGTATATTTACTATAAGCATCCTAGTCCTTTATCTAGCTCTGAATAAGAACGTGATATGTATAATCCTAATCCTGTACAAGAGATTATCCTTTGTGAGATAATTGGAATTATACGGAGTTCTTGCTGTTTATTCCTACTCCGTACGTTTAATTGGGCAGCAAAAGTCTCAGTCCAATCTGACCCAGCCTAGTATACAGTTGGGCGACGTAACATGAGTAGCAAATACTCTCCTCATGATATGGTTAGCCCCATGAACAGCATAATACCGAGGGCCATACCCAAGTATGGAGGAGTTTAATGATGCCACACAAAACAAAATCCCAACTCATGGAAGAAATCGCCACTTTGAGGGCACGCCTAGGCGAACTGGGAGATGTGTTGGCCAATCAGCCCACTGATGAAGAGGCTCTCATTGAGAGTGATATGACTGAGCGCAAGCAGTCGGGGGAGGCGCTGAAAGCTTCCGAAGCTCGCTACCGACGCCTTTTCGAGACAGCGAAAGACGGCATACTCATTCTGGATGCGAACACAGAGAAGATAATTGACTCAAACCCCTTCATAGAAGATATACTGGGCTATTCTCATGATGAGCTTGCAGGCAGGACACTTTGGGAGATTGGTCCATTCAGGGATATTGCCGCCAGCAAGACGGGTTTCCAGGAGTTGCAGAGTAAGGAGTATATCCGTTATG
>JBLNAE010000337.1:0-20874 GCA_050259195.1 Ignavibacteriales bacterium | reverse complement strand
GGTTTTCCAGCCACCGCTCGAAATCCTCTTTCGGCAGCAGCACCCGAGTACCAACCTTTAACATCGGTAGTTCCCTACGTGCACTTTTTTTATACAGCGTCCACTTCGATAACCCACTGCATAAAGACGCCTCTGAAATTGAGATATATCTTTTTTCTACCATGGTCTTTTGACCTCCTATCACAAGCATAAGGCATTGATTAGGGTTTGGATTGAGCGAGATTTGCGACCTTTTTTGGGCTTAAATCGTGCACAATCATGATTGAGAGTCGTCAGGCATAATTCAGGCTATAAGGGCTTTGTCTGGAAGGAGCTTGATGGAATATTCTAAATATGTTATATTTTTGAGCTATGACGAAAAGTACAAAGGTAAAACCTATGGAAAAGGCGATATACGTAAAAGCATCTGAGGAGTTCGTAGAGATGCTCCATCAATCCCAATGGTATCTGAAAATGAGACCTGCTCAGATCGTTAGGGAAGCTATAATTGAGTATTTAGAAAGGCATTTACCGAAAGATGTAAAAGACAAAATCCTAAAGAAAGGGGGTAAGTAGTTATGTCAGTATATAAAAGAACCATAGTAAGTAAAGGGGGTAAGAAATCTCTGTACTGGTATGTAGAGGTTTCCACACCTAATGGTAAGAAGATTAAGAGAAGTATAGGAAAGGTGGGTGAGATGACAAAGGCTGTGGCTAGGGAAGTAGAACAGGAATTGAAACGTAAGGTTAAGTTGGGGCAGTGGGATATGATTCAGGCTGAGATACCTACCTTCAATGATTTTATCCCGGATTTTATCTCATACCTGAGAGATATAAAACAGAATAGGGCTTGGAAACAGGCTGAGGATTGCGTAAAAGGAATTGCTTTATTATTTGGAGGGAAAAAGCTATCGGAAATAAGGTCAGCTGATATTGAGGATTACAAGCGGATCAAAATTCAAGAAGGCAAGAAACCTGCAACTATAGATAAGACCTTAAGTTTTGTGAGACACCTATTTAACTATGCTAAGCGGTGCGACAAGTTTTACGCTAACAACCCTGTATCAACAGCGGGACTCTTGCCGATAAACAACCAAAAAACCAGAGTGTTAACCCTGGAAGAAGAGGATTTTCTTCTAGCCAACGCCAATGAGCCACTAAAAAGCATGATACATATAGCTATATATTCAGGACTCAGGTTGAATTCAATTAGAACTCTTAAATGGACACACGTTGACCTTAACTCAAATACAATTACCATAGAAGCTACATACTCAAAGAATAAGAAAACCCATGTCATACCCATGAACGCCACTGTCAGAAAGGTGCTGCTGGAAGCCAAGCTTAGGTATGGCAATAGCGAATATGTTTTACCTGAAGCCGCCGACCTATCTCAAACCGCAATAAGTGGACGGTTTATGAGATTATGTATAAAATTGGGACTACAAGGACTAAGGTTTCACGACCTCAGACACACTTGCGGCACCAGATTAGCTGAAATGGGAAAAGATATATCCACCATTTCTAAGGCATTGGGACATTCAAGTATTAATATGAGTATGAGGTATGTTCACCCCAAAGAATCAGTTAAGAGGGCTATGGATGACTTAGATAATTATAGAAGTTTTGCTACCAGTTCCACTACCAGTGAAAATAAGGACTATGCTAAGTGACTGCTAATATTGAGTTTATGAAGCAAAGATATATAAGTTATCATTACAATGCGAATTTTAAAAGCGTATTGGCTAGTTTTGTTAAGTGTAAGGCTTGCTCAACAAAACCTGGAGATAGCTTCATGCCTTTTGTTCGATTAAAAATGTTCTTGGTTATATCCTTTGCTCTGCACATTGTAGCCCTTTTCATCGTGGCCGCGTTTTTTCATCCTGAGGGAACATTTACAAAACCCCAATTAATTGGGGTTGGAGTGATAAACGGATATAGAGACCCCGGAATCGGGGATGGCAGCCCTTTGGGACTATCACTAAAAGGAGCACAAAATCCGGCGAAATCCATACCCTTAAACGAATGGCCGAATTTGGAGAAGTCTGTGGAACTAAGTCCAAAGAGAGCGCCAAAGCCGGAAAAAAAGATCGTCAAAAATGCTGTCAAAGAGCAGCAGTTAAGGGAAATACAAAAGAAGGAAGAGGTACTTAATCAGGCAAATGAGTTGACAGATGAAAAGGGCACATATCAGCCGAGTCAAGATAGCGGAGATGGTGAAAGAACAAATGGAATTGCGTCCAATACAGCAGCCGGTAGCGGGTCTTCTACTGGCACGGGGTCTTCTGAAGGTGTGGGCGCCGGGGGTTCCGGGTTTGGCGCGAAAGGCTCCGGACAGGGCGCAGAGCAGTCGGGGTATCCTGATTATAAAATAAATCCAAAACCCAGGTATCCGATGATTGCCAGAAGGAGCGGATATGAAGGGGTAGTTCTCTTGAGGGTATGGGTGATGGAGAACGGAAAGGTGGGAAAAATTGAACTGGAGAGGTCGTCGGGCTATGAGGTGCTTGATAAATCCGCGATTGATGCGGTAAAGGATTGGGTTTTTATCCCTGAAAAAAAGAATGGGGTATCAATCTCCAGTTGGGTAACGGTTCCGATTAGGTTTGAATTGAGCAGTGGATGATTGAAGTTGAAATGGGTTTTTGTGTGTGGCAAGATTAGGATAACGTGAATTTTGTGTGGGGTAAGGAATCTTTTGGAAAATTTCATTGGATAACAAACACGAGTAGGGGCGACCCGGCGGGTCGCCCCTACTTTTATTTCTCATATTAAATTTACGTTAGAATATAAACACAAATGCATGAGGTGCAAACCAAATGAAGAGAATAATCATAGGCACAGTCCTTACGTTCTTATTTTTAGGTTCTGCTTTTAGTCGGGCGGAGGATAAGATAAGGATAGGAGTTATACTTTCCATGACCGGAGGAACGGCTGCATTTGGACAGCAGACGTGGACAGGGATACAGACGGGCAGGATTGTGCGTCCTACTGTGTTGGGAAAGCAGGTAGAGCTGATTTTGTTAGACAATAAAAGCGATAAAATAGAGTCCGCAAACGCGGCTCAGCGCTTGATTCAGAAAGAGAAGGTTGTAGGAATAATTGGAGATGTTGCGAGTTCCAATTCGCTTGCGATTGCTCCTATTGCGGAAGAGAGCCGCATTCCACACATCAGTCCGGCCTCTACAAACCCTATAGTCACACAGAATCGCAAGTACGTATTTCGCGCCTGCTTTATTGATCCGTTTCAGGGACAGGCAATGGCAAAATTCGCATATAACGATCTCAAGGCTAAACGGGCGGCGGTGCTCATGGATATAGGTCAGGATTATTCAGTGGGGCTCTCCAGCGCGTTTATAAAAACGTTCACAAGCCTTGGAGGTAAGATCGTAAGTCGCGTAAATTACCAGTCTGGAGATCAGGACTTTACCGCGCAACTTACAACTATTAGAGAGATGAATCCCGATGTGATTGCGATCCCCGGCTATTACACGGAAATCGCTCTTATCGCAAAGCAGGCAAGGGAGCTTGGAATCAAGGCGATTCTGATTGCAGGGGATGGCGCCGAGGCTCCTGAGCTTACAAAGATTGGCGGAAAATCAGTAGAAGGACTCTATTACACAACCCATTTTGATGAGAAGGCCGTTCTTACCTCCCTTGGCAAGAAATATGTAGAGATATTCCGAAAGAGATACAACCGTGCCCCCGACGCCCTTGGCGCCCTTGGAGCGGATGCTTACCTTATGATGCTCGATGCCATTGAAAGGGCGGGTTCTGCTGACCCTCAGAAGATTCGGGACGCACTAGAAAAGACAAAGGGCTTTCAGGGAATTACAGGCGTTATTACCATTGATGATCATCACAATGCCGTTAAGAGCGCCGTGATTCGCGAGGTCAGGGGAGACGAGTTTATTTACATTGCCTCGGTTAATCCGTGATTCCATTAAAGAAATAATTCTGAAAACCATCTTGTAATAGGAACAGACATGAATGTCCGTTCTACCATAGTGGGTTAGACATTCTTGCCTGACAACCTTTGGGGAACAGAGAGGAGAATGGTTTAGGGTTGTTACTTTTTCGACTGATAGATTCCCGCTAAACCTTGTCCCCACATGTATTAAGTGGGGGCAAGCTCAACCCCCGATTTAATCGGGGAGTATTTATGATATATCGCACTCAATTGAAACGCGCTATAAAATCCGAATCGAAAGTTTGATTTTGATTCCCTCCTCTGTTAAGTTACAGTGCCCAAATGGAGGTCTTCTTTCAACAGCTTATAAACGGCGTGTCCTTGGGAAGTCTCTATGCCCTTATAGCCATCGGATACACGATGGTCTACGGCGTGATTAGACTTATAAACTTCGCTCACGGCGACGTTGTGATGGTGAGCACATATCTCGCTTTTTTCGCCCTGACCGGGTTTTCATTGCTTGGCTCTGTTATTCCACAGATGAGCTGGTACGTTTCATTTCCAATTACCATATTTCTCACAGGCGCTCTCGGCTTTGTGATAGAGCGTCTGGCGTATCGTCCCCTGAGAGGCGCTCCTCGAATCTCGGCTCTGATGACTGCAATAGGCGTGTCTTTCCTTTTAGAGAATCTAGTTCTTGTAATCTTTGGAGGCCGTCCAAAGGGATTTCCAACGCCGGACGCATTTGCAGGGGTTTTTTATATAAAAAGCGTGGCGCTGCCGAGCCTGAGCATCTGGATTTTTGGGATAACACTTACCTTTCTTGGAGCGACGTTTTACCTTGTATACCGCACCAAATCAGGAATAGGGATGAGGGCGATTTCACGCGACTTCGAGACCCCGCAGCTTATGGGAATAGACGTAAACCGGATAGTATCCCTTACGTTTATCGTAGGCTCCGCGCTTGCAGCGACGGGAGGAATCATGTGGGCGATGAGGTATCCGCAGATAAATCCATTTATGGGAATAATGCCGGGTATAAAAGCGTTTACGGCGGCTGTGCTGGGCGGGATTGGAAACGTAGTGGGCGCGGCAATCGGAGGACTAATACTGGGAATTATAGAGATCTCTTTCGTTGCCATCTTCCCTGATTTTGCGGGTTACAGGGACGCCATAGCGTTCTTTATTTTGATATTCATACTCCTTTTTAGACCTTCGGGGATTATGGGAGAGAGGCTTCCTGAATAGGAATATGAAAAGAGAAAAGATTATTAAAACCGCGGCTACAGTTATCAGTTTGCTTGTTCTCACCGGCTTTCTTAAATGGACCAGCTCTTATGAATCGCCCTATATCGTTCAGATTTTAAATACAACGGCGATATACATAATTCTCTCTACGAGCTACAATCTGGTAAACGGAATCACGGGTCAGTTTTCCCTGGGACCAAATGCCTTTATGGCAATCGGCGCTTATACGTCTGCGCTTCTTACGATGACCCCCGATGAAAAGGAGATAACTTTTATAATTCAGCCCATTATATCGCCGCTCGATAAAATCGCCATTCCCTTTCTTCCCTCGCTTCTTATTGGGGGCATTATTGCCGCCCTCTTTGCCTTCTTGATTGGCTTTCCCGTGTTTCGCGTAAGGGGAGACTACCTGGCAATTGTAACGCTTGGGTTTGGTGAGATAGTCCGCGTATTCGCCACAAACGCAATAGGCATTACGAACGGCTCGCTGGGGCTAAAGGGGCTTAAGCAATATACAAATATCTGGTGGAGCTGGGGTTGGGCGGTCTTTACAGTCTTCTGCTTAATCGGGATTGTAGAGAGCAGCTACGGCAGGGCGATGAAGGCCATTAGAGAGGATGAAACCGCCGCGCAGGCGATGGGGATAAACATATTCAGGTACAAGATGCTCGCGTTCACAATAAGCGCGTTCTTTCAGGGAATAGGCGGAGGACTCTTGGCGCATCTTCTCACGACGATTGATCCAAAGCTATTTACGTTCTTCTTTACGTTCAATCTACTTATCATGGTCGTTGCAGGAGGGCTGGGGAGCATGACAGGCTCGATAATAGGCGCGGTTATTTTTGCATGGGGGTCTGAGCTTCTAAGATGGGTCGAGGAGCCTCACCAGATCAGCGGTATTTTTATCCCCGGAATTCCGGGAATGCGCATGGTGATATTTTCTCTGATACTCATTCTCATTATGATATTTTTTAGAAAAGGCATCACAGGAAGATGGGAGTTTTCCTGGGACTGGGTCTTTAGCAGGCTCAGATGGAAAAGAAAGATAGAGAAAGCGCATGACTAAGATCGAATATGTTTTCCACACCGATTCTCTCTACCGAGAATTCCGCGAAAGGGGCATGAAGTTCGGGCTGGACTTGCCTCCCGTGGTTCAGGATGGGATTGGAATTTACAAGGTTGATTTTATATCCGGCAACTCCGGGTGCCTTATCCCCGAAGATCAAAAGGAAATAGAGAACGTTCAATTTCCGTACATCTTATTTCTTCCCGATGCAGCGAAACAATTCAACGAGGTATTGATAATCCTCAATGGACTCAACGAGAGCGAATATAGAAAATTCTTCCCATGGGCCGCAAGCTTTGCAAGGTCCGGCATTCCTACGATTATTTTCCCGATAGCATTTCTCATCAACAGGCGTCCGAGAAGGTGGTTTATCCCCCGAGATTTGGAGAAGAAGTTAGAAGCAAGAAGAAACATGGATGAAAACGGCACATGCACTCTCTATAACGTTGTTTTAAGCGAAAGGCTTGAGAGGAATCCAGAGAGGTTTTTTCTTGCCGGGCTTGAGACCTATAAAGACCTGTTTGATTTGGGCAGCTCCATAAATAGCGGACTGTATGCAGTTGTGCAGGGAGACAGAGCATTTTATCCCTTTGCAAAGGGAACGAGAGTTCACTTTCTCGGCTACTCTCTTGGCGGCTATCTCTCATTGATTCTCCTTATGGGAAAAAGGGATGAACCCATCTTCTCTCAATCCGAGCTTGTTATCTTTTGCTCAGGAGCCGCGATAAACAACGAGAATCCCAGCTTAAATGCAAACCCGATAAGCCCTCTTATACTCGATATGAGCGCAAGCCGGAGATTAGTTGGCTTTTATAAAAATGGAGAGGAATTCCCATTTATGGACACGGAGGAGGCAGCCTTATTTAAGGCGGTCTTTTTGGGTGATAGAGGTATGCTTGATGCAGAACTCAGAAGGCTAAGAAGCAGAATCAGAATAATGGGCGGCGAAAATGACAGGGTGATTCCAATTCGGGGAATGGAAAAGAACCTCGGCTGGATAGATGAGGGTTTAAAACTAGGCATTCACGAGTATCCATTTAGCGTAGAGAGCCTAGATGGGCCAAATCTGGAGAGACAGATGTCAAGGAGCCATAACGTGGCACAGGCGTTTCAGATGGTGTTTAAAAGGTTTGTAGATTGCGTGATTGGAGCAATTAAAGATTAAATGGATTTTCCTGTTTTGGAAATACGGACTTTGATGTGAGTGCGGCAAGCACATCACCTCCACCCGATTTAATTTGCCCTCCAATCTGTTCTGTAATCACGGGCTTTGGGGTAAGACCAAAAAGGTTTATTCTCATCGGCTGTTTTCGCAGGCTGTGAAAAATCGAGAGCAATGAAGTATAGAAAAACCCAACCTGGATAATGACAAGAAACGGAATCCAGCCTATGTGCTTCATAAAGACCGCGTAGAAGGTTTGAGACAGGAAAAGAAACCCCACTCCGAGTTCTACCAGAGTGGTTAACTCCTTTGAGGTGGTATACTTCCTTGTGTGCCAGTTGTCCCCCTTCGAGGTTACAGCGAGCTTGGGTGTCCGTTTGAATTCAGAGGCTTTACCAAAAAGAGCCTCGAATACGGCTTTAGAGTTGTTGATCGCAATACCTGCTCCAAGGGCAAATGAAACCGGAATGTATTTCGCGTAGCTTATCCAATTTTTCCCGTAGACTTCTTTCAGAGTAACTATGTAGAACCTTATAACGCTCAATGTGCCTGCGGATATGGCAAACAGGTTTATGAGTATCACGTTCTCCCATCCAATACCGTGCCAGAAATAGGCAATAGGGAACATTAAAAAGAGGAGAATCAAAAGGAACACGTACGAAAAATTCCCCAGAAGATGAAACGCGGCTTCAGTTCTTATCTTCAAGGGAAGCTCTTTATCTCTGAGTATTTGGGGAAGGAGTTTTTTTGCTGTCTGTATGGCTCCCTTGGCCCAGCGGTGCTGTTGGGATTTAAATGCGTTCATATCCACGGGAAGTTCCGCCTCCGCTACCACGTCTTTGAGATATATGAATTTCCATCCCTTGAGTTGCGCCCTGTAGCTCAGGTCAAGGTCTTCTGTAAGCGTATCGTGCTGCCATCCTCCGGCGGATTCTATGCACCTTTTCCTTAAAACCCCGGCAGTGCCGTTGAAATTAAAAAATCTCTTTCCGTAGAACCTTGACGCCTGTTCTATTACGAAGTGCCCGTCAAGAAGGATTGACTGGGCTTTTGTAAGTGTGGAGTAGTTGAGGTTTACGTGTCCCCATCTTACCTGAACCATCCCTATCTTTGGGTCGGAGAAAAAGTGCACCGTTTTTTGTAGAAAATCCTTTGGAGGAATAAAGTCGGCGTCGAATATCGCGATGAGTTCGCCTTTTGCGTATTTAAGCCCCTCTTCTAAGGCTCCGGCTTTAAATCCCTTTCTATTGTCTCTATGTATGTAGTGTATCTGAAAGCCCAGGGCTTTATAAGAATTGACGCAATTTTCCGCAATCCCTGTAGTCTCGTCGGTTGAATCATCAAGCACCTGGACCTCCAAGAGTTCTTTTGGATAATCAATCTTACAAACAGTGGAAATCAGTCTTTCTACCACATACATCTCATTGTAAATCGGAAGCTGCACAGTAATCTTCGGCAGTTTCTTAAACCTGCCTTTGGGTTTTGGAACCTCGGTTTTATGCTTGTTGAAAAGGTGGGCAAGATAGTATCTATGAAGTCCGAAAGCGCAAAGAAGCCCAAACGTAATCAGGTATATGGATGTTACGAGTATTTTGGCTAATAGGGGTAAGGTTTCTAGGTTCATTTGGTTCTAAGAGCAGGATTTCGCGAATTTTAGATTTTTAAAACCTCACGTTTTTGAGTCTCTCTACCGCTTCAATGAGTCTTTCCTTCCCAATCGTAATTGATACACGGATGTACCCCTCTCCGTATTTCCCAAATCCTACGCCGGGCGTGACCACTATTCCGGCTTCTGTAAGAAGCTTCCCCGTAAATTCCTTTGAAGAAATCCCCTCAGGAGTCTCAAACCAAACATAAAAGGTTGCCTTCAGAGGGTAATATTTGATTCCCATCTCATCAAGACCCCGGCAGAATGCATTGCGCCTGTCTTCATAAGTTCTTTTTCTCTCAGACATACCAAAGGAATAGTTCTTTAGGCCCTCCATCCCCGCAATCTGAATGGCCTGAAACACTCCCGAGTCTATATTGGTTTTTATTTTTCCAAGTCCGGATATTGCCTTTTGGTTTCCTGCGGCAAATCCGATCCTCCATCCTGTCATGTTAAATGTTTTAGAAAGTGAATGGAATTCCATACCCACCTCTTTTGCTCCGTCAATCTCAAGGAAGCTCGGCGGGTTGAATCCATCAAATGCGACTTCAGTATAAGCCGCATCATGACAAACGAGTATACCGTATTTTAATGCAAAATCTACAATTTCTTTAAAAAACCCCTTATCCGCTACGGCGGATGTGGGATTGTTAGGGTAGTTTATGAACATGAGTTTTGCTTTTCTTTTTATATCTTCCGGTATGGCATCCAGGTCTGGAAGAAAGTTATTTTCTTTGAGCAGCGGCATTAAATAGGGGATTCCGCCCGCAAAGCCAGTTGCGACGCTGTAAACGGGGTATCCAGGGTCAGGGACGAGAACTATATCTCCGGGGTCTACGAAAGCGAGGGGAGCATGGGCTATTCCCTCTTTTGATCCTATAAGGGTTACAACCTCTCCTTTATAATCAACATTTGCGCCAAACCGCTCCTTGTACCAGTTTGCCGCAGCCTCTCTAAATGCTGGCATTCCTTCATAGGAGGGGTATCTGTGGTTTGCGGGGTCTTCAGCCGCTCGCTTTAGCGCATCAATTATGTTCTTGGGCGTTGGAATATCGGGGTCTCCTATGCCCAAATCTATGAGGTCTACGCCTTTGGCTCTCATCTCCTGCTTTTTCGCGTCTATTTCAGCAAAGAGATAGGGGGGAAGGGCTTCGATCCTCTTTGCCCATTTAATGCTCATTTGTCAAGCTCTCCTTTTTAGCGGTTCTAATCATAACTTACCTGTCAGGCTAGGGCAAGGGGATTATATAGAGGATTGAGGATTAGAGATTATAGGCACAGGTTAATGGGAATAATTCCTACCCTCTTAAATTGTGTCCTGGTGTAAAAAATTTTAAGTATTTGCAGGCGTTAGGGGCAAATAAGCATTATATATCAAAGCCATATCTATCCGTACCCTTCTGAAAACTTATTCTAAATGGAGATTGAGGATAGAAGGTTTTAGCCCCATACCCCAGGTTTTTCTCCTGAACAAGAACCTTGAATTTATCTCCCATAAGCTCAGGCAAGAACAGGTTCTTTATAGCCATCCTGTTTTTCTGAGAAGAAATGTCTGAGGATTTTTCTTCGCCCGAATATCTCTCGACAATATCCAGGATGCCCCAGTCAACCAGAAACTGTCCCTGAGTCGTGTATTTCGTTGTACTTAATCCAACGGATTCTCCGACCCGGATTAGATTGCTAAAATCCACATGAGCCGTAATGTCTTGTTCGCCGATATTCACATAAGGGTTCTCATTTGTCGTGTGTTTGTGAAAACACATAAACGTGCCCCTCATTCTGGAGGGGTTAAATAACTCAGACGCCAGATACCCATAATCAATCGTGAGAACTAACCCCTGGGCTAAAAGGCGGGATATGTCGGAAAGCCATTCCTTTGGGTGAAGGTTTATCTCAACCTCTTGTTCGTTTTCAAACTCTAAGTTGTAGCCTTCAAAGTATTCTTTTAGAACACTGCTACTGGGCTTATCCAGGATTTGGACAAACTCCCCATCTTTAAGTGTAACGAGTATTTCAAGTAGCTCCCCGTTCTTAAACCTGGCTCTGTGAAAGGGGCAAGAATCTACGAGTTCATTCGATATAAAAACGCCGCAGACGCTTTCGGATTCCAAGTCGGAAAGAGAGTTGACCCATCTAATCTTATGGATGTGCTCTTTTAAAGTGCTTTTCCCTTCTTCCTGTAGATTTGGACTAAGTTCAATAATTGAGTATCTAAGCCTCTCGTAGAGTTCAGTATTATTTCTTTTAAGCGAATCCAAAATGTCGAGCGCAAGAAAACCCTTGCCCGCTCCCATCTCTACGACTGTAAAGTCGGGTGCATTAACTACCTCATAGGCTCGGCAAATAAATCTGTTAAGAACCTCTCCAAATGCTGGATGGACGCATGGGCTTGTGTAGTAATCCCCTCCTTTCCCAATCTCTGCTTTTCCAGAAGTGTAGTAACCGTGCTCAGGGTGATAAAGCGCAATCTCCATAAATTTATCAAATGTAATTGGGCCGGATTTATGGATTAGAGATTTTATTATTTGAGTTAGTTGGCTCATTCTATATTTTGAAGTACTATCAACTTTCTATCTCCCCTTCAAAGAAAGCGATATAGTCTTTTATTATTAAATTCAGCAGTTACCTTAATTAGGATAACATCTAACCTGTTCTAATATATTTTTCTAATATTCTTTGGGTTCCATGGTAGATCACATAAATAAATTCTCTATATTGTCCTTGTCCAAATCCCATTTTAATGGATTATTGATAATATATTCCCGAATTTTGTTTAGAAGCGGTCTCATAAATACCAGTAGAACACAAAAAAGCTATGAAAACGCGAGGTTACTACCATTTATGAGACTGGTTCTAATGATATTTCATCATGAACAATGTGGTCATAAAATGATCGCTGCCATTGAAATTCATAATCTTGGAATTGATCACGAATAATTCTTGTTACTGCATTTTTAAATGATTTGACTATCTTTGATAATAAGCCGTAATCTTTCTCCAAACATGTAGGGACAGAACAATGTTCTGTCCCTACAGTATCATAAAAATTGTCATTGATAATTATAATTCCGTGAATATGGTTAGGCATTATGACAAATTCATCAATTTCAACGTTTTTATAGTGATTGAAGATTTCCTTCCAATACCTCTCTGCAGTTTCTCCATATTTATTTAAAATCATTTTACTATTTTCGATTTTCCCAAAATGTTCAATTCTATTTTTTGTGCAAAGGGTAACAAAATAGTATCCGCTTCGAGAATAATCGCAGTTCTTTAATCTATTTAATTTTCTTTTTCTGTGTAGTGTTGCATCTTTATTACCTTAATTTATAAACAATTTGTAGGGACAGAACATTGTTCTGTCCCTACCATAAGGGTCTCAAGAAGTTTCTTTTTGGGCGGTTTTCCATTTTTTTCATCTTGACATGAAATTAGACTTCTCTTAGAATCTTGCAGTGAGGAAGATATTATACTACATTTTCGCAGTTTAATTATTAGTTCGACGGAGCATGTGGTGAGCGATGGTGGATCTTCACGAACACGCAAGGCTGTTGGGCCGGCTCGTGGCCAACCTTCAGTCCCTGGAGTTTGTACTCCGCGCGCACCTCTATGCGCAGTCCTCGGCGCCGCATGTGCCCTTCGCCGCAGGCCAGTCCCTTGACTCGCTCAACGTGGATGAAGTTGTCGGGGAGAACGCGCTTACCGACTATAGCTCGCTCGGCCAACTCATCGATCGCTACAATGTCTCGATCCGGACTACCCACCACATCTTGCCGTCGATCGCTCTCTCGTTGAGATACGTGATGCCCTAGCCCACGGTAGCGTCTCGGATGCGGATCCGAGCGAGCAGCTCATCCTTCTGAAGTTCGAGAAACCTGCCGGGGGCTCCACGAGGGTTTCCTTCTGTCAGAGGCTTACGGACTCATGGCTCAAGCGTCAAACCGAGCGAGTCGCGGCCGAAGTAAAGAAAATCGCCCAGGCACCGGGGTCTCCAGTAGTACCGTGATCCGAGGACCCGTCAAACAAGCAGAGGAAGCTGGCGAGGTCCACGCCAGCAAGAGAACTGTGGCCCTCGCAGCTTGTCTGCGCCGTTATATCTTCAGTTTATGGTTTATCAGATTTGAAATCACGGGCACAGAATTTTTTAGTATAAGAATCCAGCCGAGATTTGAACCCCCACCTCTATTAAGTTAGAATTTCAACATGGCGAAAAGGCGGATAACAAAGGTCTATACAAGGACAGGAGATAAAGGACAGACATCGCTTGTCGGAGGCAAGAGGGTTAGTAAAGCCTCAGCCCGTGTAGAGGCTTATGGAGACGTGGATGAGCTTAATTCGGCGCTTGGAATCGTCCGCCTGGAGGCTCAGAATAGCGAAATCAAGAAGATAACAACCGAAATCCAGAATGACCTCTTTATAATAGGAGCAGACCTCGCAAGCCCGCCTGAGATTCAAGTTCCGAGAATGACCAAAGAGAGGATAAAGGAGCTTGAAAGAATAATAGATAAGTTTCTTGGAGAGCTTGAGCCGCTAAGGGAATTTATACTCCCAAGCGGACGGGGCGGAGGGCCATATCTTCACCTTGCAAGAGCCGTCTCAAGAAGGGCTGAGAGGAGAGTTGTGAAACTTATGGAGGAGTCAGACGTGAACGAAAACGTGCTTGCCTATATAAACCGCCTCTCAGACCTGCTCTTTGTGATGGCAAGGATAGAGAACAAGCGAGGGGGTTTTGAAGAGACATACGTCAGGTTTAATAAATGAGTGTAATGCCATTGCAATATGGAGATTGCTTCCCTACGCTCGCAATGACAATTGAATAATTACGTACATAAATTGACGACCCCAGGTTTGAGCGCAAATGAAAAAAATCGAAACCGAGACCTATATCGTAAATCCCGACATTGAAGGATATCTAAAAAACCTCATCCCGCTTGAGGATGAGGTTCTAAAGGAGATGGGAAAATTGGGGGAAGAAAGGGGATTTCCTATAATCGGACCCATTGTTGGCAGGCTCCTCTATCAGCTTGCAATAATGATAAGGGCAAAGCGGGTTTTCGAGATGGGCTCAGGGTTTGGTTACTCGGCCTACTGGTTTGCCAAGGCAATAGAAGACGGCGGAGAGGTGGTCTTTACGGAGCTTTCACAGAAGAATGCTCAATTAGCCCGGGATTTCTTTAGGCGCGGTGGAGTTGAGAGAATCATACGAATCCACGTTGGGGATGTACTCGAAATCCTGGAAGAAACCGAAGGAGAGTTTGATATTATTTTCAACGATATTGATAAAGAATATTATCCCCTGGTCGTGGATAAGGCTTATAAGAAGCTAAGGCGTGGCGGGCTTTTTATAACGGATAATGTCCTCTGGTTCGGAAGGGTTTTAACCGACGATTCATCCCCCAGCACAAAGGGGGTCAAGGAATTTACCAGGCTTCTTTTCTCGGAGAAGGGGTTTCTTACAACTATAATCCCAATTAGAGATGGCGTATCATTAAGTGTGAAGTTGTAGTGGATTTTCACCCCGTTATAAGGAAAACAGAAGATGCAAAGGGCAGAGACAATAACAAAAAGAGATGAACTCAAGGAGAGGACAAAACTCTACATTGAGGAGAACCAAAAAGAGCTAAGAGAACTTCACGATAAAAAAGCGCTCAGCGGTCGCCAGCTTGCCGAGAAAAGGTCTCAGGTTATAGATGGGCTGATCAAACAGGCGCTCACCGAGCTTGGATTTTCAGAAACCCCTGGCGTTTCGATCGTTGCTCTTGGCGGATACGGAAGAGAGGAGTTTTGTCCGTATTCGGACGTGGACTTACTTTTTCTCTATGCCCCTGAGAGCAAGTCTCTGGTAAATGATGTCGTTCAAAGCCTTTTTTATCTGCTCCTCGATTTAAAACTCGAAATTGGCCATTCGGTGAGAACAATTAGTGAATGCATGGAACTCTCCTGCGGAGAGGACGTAACGATTCTCACGGCGCTTCTTGATGGAAGGTTTGTTTGTGGGGATAGAGCGCTCTACGATGAATTTGACAGGAAACTCTTCCGTGAGCTTCTTCCCAGTATTTCATCAAAATACATTGAAAGAAAATTAGCAGAAAATGAAAAGAGAATTAACAGGTTTGGCAGGTCTGTTTATCTCCTTGAGCCGCACGTAAAAGAAGGAGAAGGCGGTCTCAGAGACATCCACGTCGCCCTTTGGATAGCGAAGGCTAAGTTCAAAGCAAAGAGCTTTCGAGAGCTTCTTCAAAGGGGCGTTTTGCTTGAGCAGGAACTCAGGGTGTTTGAAAAGGGGTTGGATTTTCTTCTTCCTATAAGGAGCGAGCTTCACTACCTTTCGGGGAGAAAAGAAGACCGCTTGAGCTTTGAGTGGCAGGAGAAGGTCGCAAGGTTCCTGGGCTATGGAGATGTGGGTGAAATCAGGGCTGTAGAGAGATTTATGAGGGTCTATTACCTCCGTGCGAACCTTATAAGGGAATACTCGCAGAGGCTTATTGAAAGGTCAACTTCCAAGCCGAGGACGGGCTTTGGCGCTCCAAAGACGGTTTTTCTCGATAACGGCTTCATCATACAGGGCGGGACGCTCTCCGTATCAAGCCGGAACGCTTTTCGAGACCATCCTGAGAATCTGATGAGGGCGTATGAGATTGCCGACAGATATGACATCAGAATGGGCAAGTACCTGATTGATTTGATTCGGGATAACGTAAGGGTAATTGATGAGAACGTAAGGAGAAACCCTGATCTTAACGCCTCATTCCTCAGACTCCTTAAGGAGGGTAAAGAGGTGGCTAAAGCCATTTTTGAGATGAACCGGCTTCGTCTTCTTGCCTACTATATCCCTGAATTCGGAAAAATTATCGGCATGGGTCAGCACGACGCCTATCACGTCTATACCGTAGACGTACATTCAATCTTTATGATAAAGGAGATCGAATGCCTCATTAACGGCGAATACGAAAAGAATTTCCCTCTTCTTACCGAAATCGCAAAAACGCTCTCAAAGCGCCATGTTCTCTATCTCGCCTGCCTGTTCCATGACATGGGGAAAGGGGAGGGAAGAAATCATTCCCAGCGCGGAGCGGCGATGATTTCCAAGATTGCGGAGAGGATGGGCCTTTCCGATGAGGAAAGTGAGATGCTTGAATTCATGGTAAAGCACCATCTCGTCATGCCCCACTTTTCTCAAAGGCGCGATATTCATGACGATGAATTGATACTCAGGTTTGCAAAATCCGTAAAGACCTTGGAAACTCTATCTCTGCTCTACCTTCTCTCTTTTGCCGACATCAGATCCGTAGGACCCGACGTGTGGACAAACTGGAAGGGAATGCTACTTGAAGAACTTTACCTGAGAACCGCAAGTGTCCTTGAGCACGGAGAATTTAAAAGGGAAAGCCCCGAGGAGAGGGCCAGGAAATCCATTCGCGAGGTCGCGCATATACTCAGGGATGAAATCTCCGAGGATAAAGTCAGGCGGCATCTCGATGTTATGCCCAAATCCTACTTCCTGGGATTTTCTCCTCAGAAGATTGCTTATCATGTGAGATTAATTGAGAAATTTGGAGAAGAGGTGGGCACCGATGTGATTTTTTATCAAAACGAGGGATATGACGAATTCACGTTTTGGGGATTTGATGAGCCGGGCATCTTCTCAAAGCTCTGCGGAGTTCTTGCGGGGAGCGGAATTAACATTATGGGGGCGAGAATCATAACCCGAACCGACGGAAGGATAGTTGACGTGTTTTACGTAAACAGGCTGGGCAAATCCACTTATGAAGATGAGATATGGGATAAGGTGAGGAATTCCCTCTACAGCGTCCTAAACGGGGAAATAGATGTAGAAGAACTTGTGTCGCGGAGAAGAAGGGATAGGCCTGTTTTTGAAAAACAGACCCCTCGACACCCTACGCGTATAGAAATTGACAATGAGTCGTCCGACGCAGCCACAATTATAGATATTTATACGCATGACAGGGTAGGTCTTCTCTACGACATTACAAAGACGCTTACAAAGCTCGGGCTCTCTATTGATTATGCAAAGATCTCTACGAAGGTAGATCAGGCGGCGGATGTTTTCTACGTGCGTGAGATAGATGGAGGCAAGATACTGGATGAGGAGAATTTAGAAGGGATTAAAAACGCCTTGTTTGAGGCAATAGATGTCAATTATGATCTTTGAAATTTCCTTATTAAAAACCTAATTTGACACTCCCCTAAAACCACATTAGATTACTCTCATAGACGATTTATCTTAAACCTACGACAGTTGTATGGATGAGGCGCATTTCAAAAACATTAATCAATTTCGCTCTGATTTTTTGGTAATAGGAAGCGGGCTTGCGGGGCTTTATGCCGCTCTTTACGCATCAAAATTTGGCGAAGTAGTGCTTTTAACCAAATCCACCCTAGAAGAGAGCAACTCCTACTGGGCTCAGGGCGGCATTGCCGCCGCCGTAGACCCTGAAGACTCTCCCGTGTTTCACTTGGAGGATACGATTAAGGCTGGAAGGGGGCTGTGCAATAGAGGGGCGGTAGAAGTCCTCGTGCGCGAGGGCAGAGAAAGAGTAATGGATTTGATCTCCCTGGGGATGAAGTTCGATCTGGGTGAAAGGGGACTTGAGCTTGGCTTGGAGGGGGGACACAGCAAGAGACGTGTGCTCCACGCAGGGGGAAGCTCTACGGGGAAAGAGATGGTGCAGTTTCTTATTTCTTCTGTCAAGTCTAATCCAAACATTCGTATATTTGAAAACACAATTGTATTTAAGCTTATTTCAGATGGAGAAAAGTGCTTTGGGGCTTTAGCATTCCAGGAAGGCAGTCAAGACCTTCGGACTTTTATCTCTAAATCTACGATACTTGCAACAGGGGGCGCTTCCGGGATTTACCTAAGGACTACAAACCCTCCTACCGCTACAGGCGATGGAATTGCCCTTGCCTATAGAGCAGGAGCGGAGATTACGGATATGGAGTTTATTCAGTTTCATCCTACGGCTCTTTACACCGAGGACGGCGGGAGTTTTCTCATAAGCGAGGCCGTAAGGGGCGAAGGTGCATACCTTTTAAACCACCTGGGCTATAGGTTTATGCCCGATTATCATGGGCTTGCCGAGCTTGCTCCAAGAGACGTCGTATCGCGTGCAATATTTAACGAGATGAAGGTGTCTGGAAAGAGTTATGTTTTTTTAGACCTCAGGCACTTGAATCCTGATTTTATACGCAGGCGTTTTCTGAATATCTATAATGCGTCTTTAAACTATGGGATTGATATAACCAGAGATTTGGTGCCCGTAGCTCCTGCGGCTCATTACCTCATCGGCGGCGTTAAAACCGGACTTATGGCCGAGACGAATATAAATGGGCTATTCGCATGTGGAGAAGTAGCATGCACAGGCGTTCACGGAGCAAACAGGCTTGCAAGCAACTCCCTTCTTGAGTGCATTGTGTTTGCCAAAAGAGCGATAGATGGCGCAAGAGAAATTGATAATAGGAATAGTAAGGTAGAAAATTATGATCCTACTCGCTTGCCTCCTTTTTCCGTTTCTCAAAAAGATGCTTTTTTTGACATGAGAAACCGTATCTCACAACTTATGACCGACTATGTGGGAATCGTGCGCAGAGGCGATGAGCTTGAAAAAGCGCTCGCCGGGATTGAAGGGGTTGCCGACTCTATAAATAGATTAACTGGATACTACAAGCTGAAGTTGCAAGATATAGTAGATGTTTGCTCCCTTATCGCTAAATCCGCGCTCATTAGAACCGAATCCAGAGGAGCGCATATAAGAGAGGATTTCCCCGACGAAGACCCATTATGGGAAGCTCATATTGTGCTCAAAAAGGGTTCAGAGCCGTCGGTAGTTAGATGAACTGGACTCCGTTAGACTGGTCACAGGTAGATCAAATAATAGAAAACGCCCTTCGCGAGGATGTAGGCAGGGGCGACATCACTACAAATCTGCTTTTCCCCGAGGGTGTCCGGTGTAAGGCAGTTATACTGGCTAAGGAGGAGGGCATATTAGCTGGTCTTCCTATAGCCGAAAGGGTCTTTAGAAAATTGGATAAAAATATTGTCTGGGATGAGAAAAAAAAGGACGGCGAGAAAATAGAGCCGAACCAAATTCTTGCCGAAATCTCCGGTTCTCAAAGGGCAATTCTTACGGGCGAGCGTCTGGGATTAAATTTCCTTCAGCGCCTTTCAGGGATCGCAACGCTCACCTCTAAGTTTGTCAGGGCCGTAGAGGGGCTTTCTGTGAAGATACTCGATACTAGAAAAACCGCACCAGGGCTTAGAATTCTCGATAAATACGCCGTCTCCGTGGGCGGCGGCACCAACCATCGTTTTGGACTTTATGACGGGGTGCTCATTAAAGATAACCACATAAAATTCGCGGGAGGCATTAGCCGCGCAGTTAGACTCATTCGAGAGAGGGCCCCAAAAGGAATTAAAATAGAGGTTGAGGCATCTACGCTCGATGAGGTAAAAGAGGCGCTTGAGGCAGGAGCCGATATAATAATGGTTGATAACATGACTGTTGAAAATATAAAGAAGGCCGTAGAACTCATAAATGGTAGAGCGATTATAGAAGCCTCAGGCGGCGTGACACTAGAAAACATTCGCCGGATTGCGGAGACGGGGGTTAATTCCATATCCGTAGGATCGCTTACCCATTCACCCCGCGCTTTAGACATAGCGCTCTATATGGTATCATAATAGATATTAGGTGATAGAGATACTTAGATATTCACTATTCTAAAATCCAGCGCCTATCGCCTGAATGATGATCCAAAATGGAAAAAGAGTGGATCGCAGAAGAGATTCAGAGGTTAAAGAAAGAGAAAAACGCCGTTATACTCGCGCACAACTACCAGGTTGGCGAGGTTCAGGAAATCGCCGATTTTACGGGCGATTCGCTGGGACTTTCACAGGCTGCGGCCAGGACTGAAGCTGATGTGATAATCTTCTGCGGGGTTCATTTCATGGCTGAGACCGCCTCTATTATCTGCCCGAATAAGGAGGTGCTTATCCCCGATTTAGAAGCCGGTTGTTCCCTTGCCTCCACGATTAACGTTGATGATTTAAGGAATTGGAAAAAGCAACATCCCGACTCAGTTGTTGTCTCCTACGTTAATACCACTGCCGATGTCAAAGCTGAAAGCGACTACTGCTGCACATCAACAAATGCTGTCAAAGTCGTAAGTTCAATCCCGGAGGATAAGGAAATTCTCTTTCTTCCAGATATGTTCCTTGGGGCTTATGTCTCAAAGGTTACAGGGAGAAAACTCCATGTCTGGCCAGGAGAGTGCCATGTTCATGCCGGGATAAGGCCCAAGCAGATTGCGAAAATGAGAGGGGACCATCCTGAGGCTGAGATGCTTATTCATCCTGAGTGCAGCTGTGTAACCTCTTGTATGTACTACGTAGCCAACGGCTCGATTGACAGAGAAAACACACACATCCTTTCGACCGAGGGTATGGTCAGGCACGTAAGAGGCTCAAAGGCAATGGAGTTTATAGTGGCTACGGAGACCGGAATACTGCATAAGATGAGGAAAGAAAACCCCGATAAAATCTTCTACCCCGCAAGTGAGGAGGCCATCTGCAAGTACATGAAAATGATCACCTTGGATAAGGTTTTAATCTCACTTCAGGATAATGTCCACAGGGTTAAGGTTCCCGAGGGGGTGGCATTGAAGGCCAAAAATGCGATTGAGAGGATGTTGCAGCTGGCTTAATCTCAGAACTTCATTTTTAACAAAATTTAAGTTTTCTAAGTCCCCTTGTTTCAACAATGGGGACAGAAGCGATGAATTATAAGAGCTTCTGGATATCATTAACCGAAGTAGCCATAGCCAATGGCATCCAGTTGCTT
>JBLNAE010000336.1:0-2877 GCA_050259195.1 Ignavibacteriales bacterium | reverse complement strand
AATACCTTATTCGCCTAAACAGATCGGGTGATATTGCCCAAGGGACACGTGTGAATTAAAGATGTCCCGGATCATTCTCGCAATCGTTTTGTCTGACTCTAAGAATCAATTTATACAAATCGTTACTAATCTAATTCGATCCTGCCGAAGGTATTCCTCTTTGAAACAAGTTATTCGTCCGCCAGAATGACAAAACACTCCCCTCGCTCCAAATTTCTATTTTGTAATTTTTTGTGATCCTACCCTTAACCATACAGGAAAGAGATTTTCTCTTCCTATGCCTGCGGAATTGTTTATGCTGTAAGTCTGACATATAATAGTTTCTCGATGCAACTTTTTTTTGGGACAACCTGCTCTAAAGCCTCCGATATTTGATCGTGACTCTTTTCTAGTGAGTGATCATGTATTCGAAGTGCTTGGTTGTGCGCTAGAGACCCAGAGTCAAAGGCCTCTTTCCGTCACCGGTCATTCAAACCGGTTGCCAAAAGCACGAATTGGTCTACTTGGTGGGACGAAAACGATGGAACGGGATAGTTGGGAAGCCATTTGCAACAAATGCGGCAAGTGCTGCTATGAAAAAGTGGATCTGGGAGCGGGACTTATCCACTATACCGATGAACCATGTGTCCATCTGGACATTGAAACAAACTTGTGTAAGGTTTATGACAAACGACACGAAGTGGAACCGGATTGCATAAGTCTTACCGCCGAGCTAGTGCGGTATATCCACTGGCTGCCGGAAGAATGCGCTTATCTCAAACATGTAAGACACCAAGATACACTTTTTGCCGTCCGCAATGCGGACAATACAAAAAGCCGCTCTGGTAATCCGCGGAGGAGAAAAAGGAATGGCCATAAAAACCCTGAACGTCAATGAAGACATTTTGAATGCTAATGACGTGCTTGCGGAAAATCTGAAAGACCGGTTTAGCCAATCACATGTATTCGTAATGAATCTTATGTCGTCACCCGGCGCAGGTAAAACGTCAGTCATTCTTAAGATTATCGAAGCCTTAGCGAAGAAATTCAAGATCGGGGTTATCGAAGGCGATATTGCATCGGATGTGGATTCTCAAAAAATAGCAAAAACCGGCGTCGAAGTTCTCCAAGTCAATACCAAAGGCGCTTGCCATTTGGACGCTAATATGATCCTCTCTGCGAGCAATTCCCTCGGACTTGATGGAAAACAACTTTTGATAATTGAAAATGTAGGAAATTTGGTCTGCCCGGCTGAATTCCAATTGGGCGAGGACATAAAAGTCATGATCCTGTCCATACCCGAAGGTCACGATAAGCCTCTCAAATACCCGTTAATGTTTACGGAATCCAATGCATTGATCTTAAATAAAGTTGATTTATTACCGCACACGGATTTCGATATGAATGAATTGCGCAAGACGGTATTAGCTATGAACCCGGCCATCGAGATCTTTCCTATATCGGCCAAAACTGGGGAAGGTGCCGAAGCATTCACCGCCTGGCTTGAAGGAAAAATCACTGCTAAATGAGAACCTGATTATTGATCTTTATTATTGCAGCCCAGATCACGTGATCGGTTTGATTAAATCTTTATCCATGAAAGGCTAGCGAATTGATATTTTTCAGCAAATACAATGCGCTCAGATTATTTTTATTCGGCTGGTTATTAATATCCATCTTAGTCATGGGAAGCGCTGTTCCTGCCGCTGAGAAACAGCTCTCTGATGCCCAAATTGCTAAAGAGCTTTCCAAAGAAAACAATAAAGTCATTATTGAAGAATTTCTTAAATACGAGCTACGCGACGTTAATGAGTATGCAACAAAGCCGTTGTTAAAAAATCATGCGTCTCTCGAGTTCTTCATTAAACAAGCGGAAAGAGGGCCGGTAAAGAATCTTTTCTTCTTGGAAGAACAGGTTCACAAACTTCAGAACGCCCAAAAAAATATTAATTCTCTGCCATACTCCATAAGCTTTTCATCAGCGGAAAAGAAGAAAATTCTGGGTCTTCGACAAGTGGCAGACAGAATTGCCTCTTATGGCATTCCTCTCATGAAACGCGATTTTTTTCGAGTTATTCAGGCCGCCAAACAACTTGCCGATAAAAAGAATAAACATCCAATGGAGTTGATCCGTGATCCTGCTTTCAGAGATGCGATATATCGGCACTGCGAGCCTACAGCACCTTCATTGGATGAAGCAATTGGCAAGCTCTCTGAAGGTGAGTTGATCTGTATGCGCCTGGGGTGGACGCTAGAAGAAGTTACCGTTACCCGCTTGTGGCTTGCGTTCAATGACAATTGGCTTCCCAAAGAGGATGATTATATGGTTTTCAGAAAAAAACGCAGTGAGTACTTTCAGAAGCGTCTAAAAAGAATATACGGTGAGGCAAACAGCGCAACACCTGCTTCCTCAAAGAGCAGCGGCAAATGAACGGGTGAGCATGTGGATTCGCTGATACGTTTGGACCATGTGAGTAAACGGTTTCACAGCGGTCTCTCATCTGAAATCTATCCTTTGAATTCCATTAATCTCAAAATAGATCGGGGGGAAAGAATTATTCTGCTCGGCAAAAGCGGTTCAGGTAAGACCACTTTCTTGAATCTTGTGGGAGGCGTGGACGTCCCTTCCGGTGGGGATATTTTTTTTGACGGCCAAAAGATTTCTAGTATGTCCCACCGCGAATTGGCGCAATACAGAAGAAAGGAAGTGGGATTCATATTTCAGGCGTTTAATCTTTTTTCAACTTTGAGCGTGGGTGAAAATCTTATGTTGCCGCTGGAATTTCTTGGTATTTCCGACGAGGATCGCGCGAGAGATATTCTCCACTCTGTGGGTCTTGAAGGACAATGGAACAAATTTCCCGAGCAGCTTTCCGGTGGTGAACAGCAAAGATTGGC
>JBLNAE010000335.1:0-14658 GCA_050259195.1 Ignavibacteriales bacterium | reverse complement strand
TCCCTAAAACAATTCCCCCCTCCAGATAGGTTTTCTTGCTATGAGGAGGTATGGTAACAGGTAAAATCCCTGTCTGCCCACTTATCTCCGTACCGGATTCGGAATAATAACTTACCCTTACTTTGATATTTTTATAGGCTATATCACTTGTGTTCTCAATAATAACATGATGAATAATCGTTGCTCCGTTCCATGCTACATAATAAATGGATCTGTCAATAATCTTAATATAGCGCTCAGGGTATTGAATCATAAGGTTTTTTATTGCTTGCTCTTCCACTCCCTTTCTTGTTGTTTCAGGAATGGTTTTTAAATCAATCTTAGGGAGTAGAATCGGAACGCTAACCTGAATTGCAACCTTTTTTTCAACTGTTCCACCCTCTTCATTTTTTGCAACTAATGTATAGGTAGTAGTTTTTTCAGGACTAACGTCTTGTGAACCAGATGTTTCAACCCTTTGTTTACCCAAAAAAACCTCCTTTGCACCCGAAGTTCGCCACGATAAAGTAGAGGCATCTCCCCTTTTTATTTTTGAAGGCTTAGCACCAAAGTCAAGAATGTTAGGAAGTATGGCAGCAACCCCGACCGTAACCTTTTTTTCAATTTCCTCACCCTTTTCATTTTTTGCAACTAAAGTATAAGTAGTAGTTTTTTCAGGACTAACCTTTTGTTGGCCAGACAATCCGACCTCACCTATCCCATTATCTATAGTAACTTCTTTTGCATTTGAGGTTTCCCAGATCAAATTAGATGAGTTTCCTTTTTCTATCGTTCCGGGAACAGCCTTAAAATCCCTAATCTCAGGAGATAGAGGCGGGATATTAACCTTAACCGTGACTTTTTTTTCATCTTCGCCCTTTTCATTTTTTGCAACTAATGTATAGGTAGTGGTTTTTTCGGGGGTAACGTCTTGTGAGCCAGAGAGCGCAACACTTTCTTTACTAAAAAAACCTCCTTTGCATTTGAAGTGCTCCAGCTTAAATTAGATTTCTCTCCTTTTTCTACTGTTTCAGGGATAGCTTTAAAGTATTCAATTTTAGGAGATTGGACAGTAATCTTAACTTCTCTAGTAAATTCCCTATAAACAATTACGGCAGCAATAATCAGTACAACAATTCCAGCACCTGCGATAATCTTAGGCCAATTTTTAGGTCGCCCCGGCGCGGGGACTCCTTTATTCGGGGTAACCTCTACTTTTTGTTGATAAAAAGCAGGGGGTTCTTCTTGCCCTGCTCTATCCGCCTTCTCATGCGTTTCGCGTTCCCGGAGTTCTTGGTCCAACCGTTTGGTTTCCTCTCCCTTCTTGCCTCCTGTCCCTTGCTCCTGGATGCCGGGCGTGACACCGCTGGGAGAATGGCTCAGGATTCCCGCAATAGCCTCTGATAATTGCTCAAACCCCGGATGGGACAATGTGCCCGTCCAATCCACAAGTGATGCCGCTTGAATGCGCCTGAATTCAAGTGGAAGTTTTACATCGTCAATCAAAACGGGGATGAGGATTCCGCGCCGTGCACCCTCAGCCGCTTCGGTTTTTACCCAATCCGATCTCACAGAATCCTTAGACCAGACAACGATTACACATTTGGCAGCATTTATTGCTTCCTCAACAACCTGATCGAACGTTTTCCCGGGAGGAATATCTCGATCCCACCAAACGGACCAGCCCTTCTGTTCAAGCGCCCTCACCAGGATTTGTATTCTCTCTCTATCCGAACTCTTATAGCTAACAAATATGTCGCTCAGTTAACTAATCCCCCGATTGTGATACTTCGATTATACCAATTTGCTGGAAGCAAGGTCAATAGACGGAAAATTGAAGGCATTGCGCCCCAATCCGGCAAAGAGCATACTGCACAGCACGCCCCTACAAAATCAATGCCGCATTTCAATACGAAATCGGTATAAGTCCTTCAACCTTCTTCTCTTTCGACAAATAAGAATGCGTTTGTATGATTTTGGACCTTGTGGAAAAATTAGAGCCTTTAAAACGGTGTGTTAGCTTTTATTTACTTTTAAGAAGAGTTCTCGCTCTGTTATAGTAATATTTTATAGTCCACTTTAAATCCTCTTCCTTGGCGAAAACAGGTTCAACAGTATAACCAGTTATAAACGCAATAGTGTCAATTGCTTCTACGTTTGAAGGGTCAGCCATAGCCACAATAATTTTCTTTACCTTTCCGCTCAACTTAAACCCAACTGGGATAACATTGTATTTCTCGGCAATATGCCTAGGTACAATTCTAATAAACTCTTCATCAATCTCTTTTTTACAGAGATTTATGCCAGGAGCGCCGTGTTGCTTCCCAAGAAACTCAACGAGTATATCTTCATCAATGTAATTGAGATTTATCAAAATTCGACCCAGTTTCTCCGCATGGAATTTTTTCTCCTTTAAAGCCAGAGCATATTTAAGCTGCTCCGTACCTATAAAACCCGCTTCGACAAGCAATTCCCCTAAAGGTTTTCTGTTCATCTATTTCCCCTTCCTTCTTTTCCCTCAAACATAGACCCAACTCCTTCTACTATAAAAGCTAAGAGCAACCCAAAGAAAATTCAACTAGGACTTTAGTTATATTTTCGTTTAATTAAAAATCTACATATTCCATAAATCTTATAAAATTTGTTTATTTACTAATGAGACAATAGTCAGTTGGCCTAACTTAAGTCCCTTAGTTTCGGCATGACCTCTTTTGCCAGAAGCGTCATGGAGCGAATCCACCGGTCTTTAGGATGCCACTCGTGGCCCATTACAAGAAGGACACCAAAGCCGCCAACGTAATCATGCAATTCTTTAATTCGCTCGACGGCGTAGTCGGGACTCCCAACAATCCAAAGGTTATCCATCATGTAATCGGGAGTTATATCCGAATCGGGCATGGTTTTATCGGTTTTAAATATGTCCAGGTTTCCCCTGATTTTTGGAATCATTTTAAAGAAATAATCGGTAAAATCCCTTGCAAGGGTTCCTTCTTTAACATCTCGGCGAGCTTCCTCCGTTGTCTCGGCAACATATAAGTCCCTGGCTATTCTCCACTTTGAGCGGTCTGCGGTTTTTCCGGCCTTCTCGGCTCCTTCCTCAACCGAAGCCCAATGGGTTTTTAAAACGTCTTTCGTTACAAAATTAATGCTCATGGGTATCCATCCCCTCTCACCGGCGATTCTCAGAGTTCCCGAGCTTTCCGTAATTCCGGCAACTGCTATTGGAGGGTGAGGTTTTTGATATGGTTTAACATGAACCCCGAGCCCTACGTCATTTTGTGGTTTTGGGACGCAAAATTTCCATCTGCTATTTCCGTAGATTCCGGGTTCGAGGTTATTCCACAAGTTGAGAATAAAATCCAGCGATTCATTAGTTAAATCCCTTTGCTCTCCTGTTTTAGGATTAATTCCAAACGCCTCGAAATCGCCGATAAAACTCCCCGCTCCTACTCCCCAGTAAAACCGCCCCTTCGCAAGATGGTCGAGCACAGCTACCCTGTGGGCAAGCACAAAAGGGTCGTGGTTCGGTAGGCATGAAACGCCGGTGCCGAGTATTATGTTTTTAGTTAAAGGAATAGCTTTTGCGATTAAAAGGTCTGGGGCGGGAATATTTTCCCAGCCGGCTGTAAAGTGCTCGCCGATCCAGGCCTCCTGGTAGCCCAGCCGATCCAGCACTACAATTTGCTCTAGGTCTTCGTCAAGACCCTGTGTGTAGTCGGACCCGGGTGGATGCAAAGGCATCGTAAAGTAGCCGTATTCCATGTGCGCCTCTTCATTTTGTCGGAATTATAATCATCTTATGCTATTTTTATATTTTCATCAATGTCAAAACATCGAGGCTTGACTTTTGATTCAGGCTCTTGAAATCTTAGAAGAAAGAGGACCTCTAGGCTATTTTCTCCCGCTTAACTCTTCAGGTGACGGTTGAAGAAAGTCAAGGTCTCAAGGACGAACCTTTTTATATTCTCCGCCTTGCTGAATCCGTGCCCCTCACCATCAAACTTGATAAAAGTCGCCTCGATGTGCGCTTTGCGTAACGCCTTATAAAACCGTTGAGACTGAGCTATCGGCACGATCGGGTCGGCTGTGCCATGAAAGATTAGAAACGGCACGGTCTTCTTATTGATATGGAAGAGCGGCGAGGCATTACGGTATGACCTGGCCGCCTTTGCGCGAGCCTTGCCTATCAATTTGACTACAAAACCCTCCACATCGGTCCCTGGTAGAACCGGAAAGCACACAGTCAAATCCACAGGGCCAAACATGTCCACGACGCATGTAACGCGGCTGGAGTATTGAGCGAGTGCCGGATCACCGTTAATACGCGTGTCCATAGTGCCGAGAAGAGAAACCAGGTGTCCTCCTGCCGATGCACCCAAGGCTCCGATATGGTTGGGGTCAACCCCATACTTAGAGGAATTAGCCCGTATCCAGCGCACGGCGCGCTGCACATCATCCAACTGGGCTGGATACTTATTGCCGGCCTTGGTGACGAGTCGGTAGTTAACGGAGAAACAAATGTGGTCATATTGTGCGAGACTCATGGCAAGGTCGTGAAAGTCTCTTTTATCGCCGCCCGACCACCCGCCTTGCCGTACACAACATCGCTCTCGATCTGAACATCGCCCTGTTCCGAGAAAGCGGACGAGGACAAAGTTATAAGCGTTACGAACAAAAGCCACAATAATCCCGAAATAATAGTGCGACACATACTCGTATGCTTACCTTTAAGATTTATTTATTGCTTGAGATTTAAGGGTAATTATAACGGAACGACCTGCATAGAGAAAAGATTTTTACTTGGTAGAGACTGAGTAGAAGAAAGTCATTCTTAGGATTAACGCCTCTCATAGATGGTTAGTCTTTCCTTGCGAAAGACAGAATCAAGAAGAGAGATGGAAAGTTTTCAGTGAGTGGAATGCCCCTATGACTCCTCTATGCTATAATCCTTGATATGTGCTGAGACAGGGGATCAACCATGAGCGGAAATGGAGATTTCATTGGACTGGGAGTCATTGCACAGCATCCGATGGCACCCGCGCAGGAACCCACCGTCGTCGAAACCAATGAAACACACCAGGTGAAGGAAGACATTGTGACAATCGCTGGGAAGGATTCTTTTCCGGCAAGCGATCCTCCGGCGTGGACATTAGGACGGGAACCGCGAACTGATTAGCAATCCATATCTGTTGTAGATCACAAGAAACAGTAACAGGAGAATGCTAATCTCCTTTTTGAGGGAAAAGAGGGGTACTTCAGAAAAACGGAAAACGATGCAGTGATGGAAAAATTGATGAGAAAGGAAGTTGTTTTTTCGCTTAGAGAGCAAGCGACAGCTTAATTCACCGAGCGCCCAGTATGCTACGCATGTTTTCGTAAACTCAAACAATGCTTCACCCCTTTCCTTTTCCTTTCTTTAACTATAAATTACGGTTCAACGGAGGAGAAGAAATGAATAACTTAGCTAACTTTTTATGCGTTTTTGACCGTCATGCTGCATCGGTTCAAAGCTTTTCAGCCATTCTACTTTTTGCAGTAACGCTTTATTATGCTTGTATTACACGAAAGATGCAAAAATTAATGGCTAAGCAGGTTATACCAGACATTTTAATATTAAAGGCTAGGCTAGATGTAATTCCAGGGAAAAAGGGAAAAGAAAAAGGCAATTTCTTAGAATGTAGTATCACTCTTCATATCGACCTTTGTAATCAAAATAGCGGAAACGGTTCTATTACATCTCCTATACCCATAGTTAAAAACGGTTTAACCAAGCCACTAAGAGTGATAAGTAACAGCCCTAAGCCTATAGAGGTGCCAGGTGAAAGAATTAAACAAGAACAAGAGATAGCCTACGAGAATGCCAATATAGAAGTAACTGAGGGCAAAACGGAATTTGAAATTGAGTATACTGATAATGTTCAGCGAAAGAGAATAGCCAAAGTCGACTCCGTAGATTTTTGGGGAACTGCATTCTTAGAAGGAGAGTAAAAATTAGTGATAACAGTTATGAGGAGAAAGACGGTAAAGTATTAGTCTGTTATAGTTGCGACGAATGTCACAGAGTTTCCTCCATAAAAATAGAGCCCACTGTGAGCATTTCTGAAGTCATTAAACTCTGTAGGTTTTGTGTGGATTGTCTAGCAACCCTTAAATAGAACTCCATTACTAAAACACTCCAGTTAAAAGTTCGTTTAGACACACCCATCCCATCTAGCAAATTTTACAATGAATTAAAAATTCTACCGCTTTATCTCGTACCCCGCCGCTTCTCTGTCCCACGTATCAGCGGTTATGCCCTCTTCACGGAGCTTGTTCTTCTGGATTCTTTCCGTTCCGGTTTTAGGAAGAGAAATGGTAAAACGAATAAAGCGGGGAATCATGAAGTGGGGCATTTGGGGTTCGAGGAATTTTATGAGTTCTTCGGGGGAGACATCCATATCGGGGTTTTTTACAACTACAATCATAACCTCATCTTCTGCGTACCTGCCCGTGGCGGCTTTTATTCCAACCGCTGCCGACTCCGCTACACAGGGATGGGAGCATACAATCCTTTCGACCTCAAATGAGCTTATATTTTCGCCCCTTCTTCTTATGTAGTCTTTCACCCTGTCAACAAAATATATGTAGCCCTTTCTATCCATTCTCCCAGCGTCCCCTGTATGAAACCAGAAGTTTCTAAAATCACTTACCGTTTTTTCAGGCATCTTGTGATAATAATGGAGCATTATATTTGGAATTCTGGGACGGACGACTATCTCTCCAACCTGACCCCTTGGAAGTTCTTCATCCGTTTCGGGGTCTACAACCTTGATTTCGTATCCCGGCGCTTCTTTTCCACATGAGCCTACTCGGAACGGCTCTCCGGGACGCATGTATGTAACCTGACCTATCTCCGTAAGACCGTAGCCCTCCATAAACTTTATATTAAACCTCTCCATAAAAGGCTCGATAATGTCATGGGGAGCTGGAGAGCCTAGAACCAATCTTACATTGTGCTCTTTTTCCTCTGGCACAGGCGGGGTGTTCCACATAAAATAAGACATAGTGCCCACCATATTAAACTTTGTAACACTGTAATCCTTCATCCATTTCCAGAACTGACCGGAACTATATTTTTCCTGCACGATTACCCTTACCCCTTTGATAAGAGCCGGATATACGGTAAGCACCATCGCATTTGAATGAAAAAGAGGAAGGCACGTAAAGCAAACGTCATCGTCTCCCAAATCCATAATCTCGGCGTAGTTTCTTGCGCTCTGATAGTCCGCCTGACACGGTCTTACAACGCCCTTTGACCTTCCGGTTGTGCCGGATGTGTACATGAGCCTTGCATGATCGAGATGAGTAATTTGCACACTTGGCTCGTCTTCTTTGTGTTCATCTAGAAATGGGCTAAACGGAATCATGGGTCTTGAATGAAACCCCTGAGGATCAAACTCCTCGCTTCCGGTTCTTGTCCACACAATGACATGCTCAATTTGAGAAATTCTATTGGCTATGGGAGGAATTCTATCAAGATATTCTTCAGCAATGAAAAGCACCTTGGAATCGGATGTGTCTATTATGTACTGAAGGAAATCCATTTTGTATGCTGTATTTATTGGAACCATAACCCCGCCCATCTTTAAGATTCCGAACCATGTGAGAACGTAGTCAGAGGAATTTGGCATATAGACCGAAACCTTTTCTCCCTTTTTGACTCCAAGGTGCATCAGTCCATTGGCGATTCTATTGGCAAGGAGGTTCGCTTGAGAAAAGCTATACGGAGGATTATATCCAAATTGCAAAAACGGTCTGTCACTGAGTTCTTCAGCTCTCTGTTTTAATATATTCGGCAGCACCCACTTGGTTCTATCCTCTTTCTCATACCACTCAACGTCGAAAGGACGACGCCTTTTGAGATTTATTGAATATTTCAGGTCTTTGGGTCTTTTGGTAGCCATTGGTCTTTTTCCTCTTATCGAAATGAACTGTTAAACCTTTAACCGCAGAGCACACAGAGTTTTTATCTTTAAAATTCTCCTCTCCGTGCACTCTGTGACCTCTGTGGTTATTAATTCTTTTTACTTAAACGCCTTCCCCGTAGGCGCGGCCAGCACCTGCTCAAGCGTAAGCACTCTGAGGAATTTGTTTTCGCCCTCTCCGTATATCTGGTCAATCCCCCCAAACTTTGCGGCTTCAAGCGCTTTCAGTCCGCCCTCGGTTATGTATTTCTCCCCGATGAGCTTTATCGTTATGATTCCCATATCGTCCCTTCCACCGACTGTGGCTTTATCCACTATCTCAATCCTCGCTCTTATTTTTTCATGCGCCCCTTCCCTTCCGCCAGCAAATATCACCCGGACTATATCCCCAGGATACGTTGGAGCGTCATGTGATCCGCTATTCATTCCAAGATGGTACGCAAGAGGAAAATGACCGCTCACTTCTCCCTCCGCCCTTCCTTTTACCGCGCCACCATAGCCGATGAAATTCGATGAGGGATTGTGGTGCACCGCCGCATCATTCAGTGTTGCAATCTGAAGCCAACTAAACGTTACAAGGTCAATTGCCTCTTCAAATAAGCCATGAAAAACGTCTCCCACATTAAAACTCTCAAATGTCTTTCCATCCCTTCCAAGAAGCTCCTTTGGCAGATCGTGATACGGCTTTGGAAGAACTGTTTTATGGGTGTCAATCCTGCCGGACTGAGGTTTTATGGTGCTCTCTTTGGGGTAAGTTTTTTTGCCTTCAGCCCTTACAAGCACCTGTCTTACGTATTCAAGCACAGATTCTCCTCTCTGATTGTAAATCGTAGTCTTTATCTGCACAGAACCGTTTGTCGCTCCGTCTTTTCTAAACTCCCTTCCCAGAACCTGAGATTTTCCATATATGACATCGCCCTCAAACACAGGCGCGCCGAATCTCAAGTCGCTGTAAGACAGGTTTGCAATGGCGTTGAAAGATATATCATGAACGCTGAGTCCGAATCCCGCGTTAAAAACAAAGCCCTGACTTACCAGAGCAGGCTTTTCTATTCCGTATCTTTCCTTTTTTGATTTATAATCCGGGTCTTCGTAGCCGAGATGAGAACCGAGTTCCGGGTTTGCTCCAAGGATCAAACCGTCCCTGTATTTGTTTATATACTCCCTGCTTCTCATAGGCGTAATTTGAATGGCGCCGTGATGGTAGACATCTCCTTCATTGAAATCACCCACGTATCTCGAAGAAATGAGATTTGTCCTCTGCAAGAAAATAACCCTCCCCGTATCAATTTTTTTAGATTTTTGGAATTTCTAAATATTACATAATATCGTAGAGGTGGCAACTCGATTGCGGAACTCAGATTGCGGAATAAAAGACTCGCTACAGAAGACATGGAGAAAAAACAAAAATATTCTTCCCTTGCCAAGTAAATGTTATGGAAGGGATTTGATACTCCAAATTGGCGGTCTCAGATACATTCAGGTCTTAAGAGCAGTTACAATTTGGGCAACTTTGGCATAACTTTGATTAATTTTTGTACACGGTATGTCCAATTCATAGGCATTCATTTCAGAACTCGCTTGATTTCCCTGAGAAAAGCCTGATTTTCTTAAGAAAATGACTGGCATAATTTTTGTATATTTATGAGATTGATTTTTCTCACTAAGTTCGAGGGAGGGTTAGAGATGAAGAAGTTAAGAAAAGCCGCAGGCTTTGCATGTCTGGTTTTAACTCCGGTTGTATTCCCATTAATCCTGTTTACGAGTTTATCTTTTGCTCAGGAGGCCGCACCGCCAAAGATAGACACGGGTGATACCGCCTGGATGCTCACATCCGCCGCTCTGGTATTGATGATGACCATACCGGGTCTATTTCTTTTCTACGGTGGTCTGGTCAGGTCAAAAAATGTCCTTAGCGTTATAATGCACAGCTTCATAATAGTAGGTCTGGTTACTATCCAATGGGTGCTGTGGGGTTATAGCCTTGCTTTTGGCCCCGACAAAGGGCACATCATAGGAAGCCTCGCCTGGTTTGGATTAAAAGGGGTGGGACTCGAACCCAATCCAGACTATGCGGGTACTATCCCGCATCAGTTGTATATGATCTACCAGTTGATGTTTGCGATCATTACCCCTGCTCTTATCACAGGCACGTTTGTAGAGCGAGCGAAGTTCAGCACGTTTTTGATATTCATACTGCTCTGGGCGACATTCATTTATGACCCCCTGGCGCACTGGGTTTGGGGCAAGGGCGGCTGGATAGGTACGAATGGCGGTATGGGGGCTTTGGACTTTGCCGGTGGAACGGTGGTTCATATAAGCTCCGGTATATCGGCTCTTGTGGCTTCCATTATGTTCGGCAAGAGGATCGGATATGGACACGAAACAATGGCGCCGCACAATCTCCCATTTTGCGTAATTGGTGCATCTCTTCTATGGGTGGGCTGGTTTGGTTTTAATGCAGGAAGCGCGGTCTCATCAGGTGCACTAGCTACAAGCGCGTTTGTAGTCACACACATTGCGACAGCGACAGCCGCGCTTTCGTGGATGCTAATGGACTGGATATTTAGAGGAAAGCCCACGTGCCTAGGGGCGGCAAGCGGTGCCGTAGCTGGGCTTGTGGCAATCACCCCCGCATCTGGTTTTGTAGGCCCAATGTCTTCTATCATTATCGGACTCGGCGCGGGAATCGTCTGCTCTACCGCTTGCACGGTGAAAGTAAGATTAGGCTACGACGATTCGCTTGATGTGGTTGGAGTGCATGGAATCGGTGGAACATGGGGAGCATTGGCAACCGGACTATTCGCTTCCAAGGCTATTAACTCGGCGGGTAATAACGGTTTATTCTTCGGCAACCCGCACCAATTCGTGGTTCAGTTAATTGCCGTGGCAGTTACATGGGCTCTTGCCATTGTGGGCACATTCATTATTCTCTCTATTCTCAAGGCTATTATGGGACTTAGGGTATCAGAGGAAGAAGAACAGATGGGAGTTGATTTGAGCCAGCACAACGAAACAGGTTACAGCTTATAGAAAAATAATGTAGAGGCACGCACCGGGGTCTACCCTTACACAGAGTAGGAAATGAGTAGGGGCACGTTGCAACGTGCCCCTACATTTGCCATCAACCAGCAAGGTTGGTAGATTATTCACTCACGTTACCTTAATGCTCGACCCATCATGTAGAGAATATCATCAAGTGTGATTATTCCGGTGAGCCTTCCCTTTTTGTCAACTATCGGCACCCTTCGGATGCCGTGTTCATGCATAATTTTTGCAAGCTCCGCGACCCTCTGCCCGTCCTTACCGGTTATAATCTTTTTAGTCATTACGCCTTTTACAAGGGTTGAGTTTATATCGGCTTTCCTGGCTACAACTCTGATTGTTATGTCCCTATCCGTAAGAATTCCCACAGGTTTTTTATTTTCAACTACAACAATGCTTCCTACGTTTCTCTCACCCATAAGCTTTGCTGCCCTTACTACAGTGTCATCAGGACTCACTGTAACTACTTTTTTCTTGGTTATCTTTCTTACAGACACCTCTCTTACCTCCTTTCCTCCACCCTCTAGTCTAACCTTTGCTCTCCAAATCAATGATAACCTTAGATGCTGTGTTTGCAGTGATTATTGCTTCTTCAACTTGCTCTAAATGATAAATATGAGAAACAAGAGAGCGGACGGGAATTTCTCCGGCGCTTAGCATCTCAATTGCTTTCTCAAAAGGACCGCACCGCGAGCCTTGAATCCGAATTTCATCCACTACGGCCTTTGTATAATTAATGTCGTCGCTTGCCAAACCGCATGTGGTTTTAAGGGCCACAGCGCCGCGAGGGCGGACGAGTTCAAGAGCCACGTTTAGCCCTTGAGGCGTTCCGCTGGATTCAACGACAATATCCGCTCCAATTTCATCCGTAATATCCTTGATTCTTTTAACCGGGTCCTCGACTGAGGAATTTATAACGCCGGACACCCCGAATTTCCCAGCCCTCTCCAGCTTCCATTTTGACCGGGATACGGCGATTACTCTTGCCCCGAGCGTTTTTGCAACGGCGCAGACCAGGGTTCCGAGGCGGCCAACACCGAGGACCACCACTGTATCGCCCTTATTTATCGGAGTAAGTTCAAACGTTTGAATGGCGGCGGCAAGGGGTTCAATAAAAACGGCTTCTTTCATCGAAATTTCTGAGGGTAGGACGTGAATGCTTCCAGCAGGAATCCTGACCAATTCCGCGAATGCGCCGTCATAGGAGATTATCCCAACCACGGTTCTCCTTGAGCAGTGGTTTGAGAGTCCCCTTTTACAGAATTCGCACAACTCCTCTTTTCTATAGGCCAGGCACGTATTATTAATTTCCCCTACAACACGTTTTCTCACGAGTTCTTTTTCTACTTCCGTTCCAACTTCTATAACCTCGCCGCTAAATTCATGCCCAAGGACAATCGGAAGCGGCACCTTATATTCGCCGGAAAACAGGGCAACGTCCGTCCCGCAGACTCCTGCGAATTTAACTTTAATTAAAACCTCGCCCTCACCAAGCTTGGGTTTTTCGCGCTTCTCTATCCTTATTCTCTGAGGGGAGACCAGCGCCGCCGCTTTATACATATTTACACTTATTTTAGCCAGAAAGACACCAAGACACTAAAGGTTGGATTAGCATCATTCCTCCCTTTGTGGGCTTAGTGCCTTAGTGGTCGAATATTTACTTATTCTTAAAGTAAGGAATTATCTCTTTTGCATAGGTTTTAAGGGCCTGATTGGGGTTCGGGCTAAAGCGGTAAAAAAGAACAAAATGCCTTACGCCATTGTCAATGAATTTCTCTATCTTTTCTATGCAGTCCTTCTTTGATCCCGCTATTGTAAAATCGAGTACCGCCTCTCTGGGGAAGAGTTCTCCTATTTTTCTGAATTTCTGTCTTCCAGCTTCATCCTGGGGGATCACGTTAAAGTAATTAAGACCCTTATATTCCTCCGGGATTTCAATATCATATCCGGCTTTTTTAAGCTGTTCCTGCATTATTAGAACATATCGCCAGGGTTTGAGGGACTTATAAGCTTGATCTTCACTCTTTCCTAGAGAAGTGAATACCCAAAGAGCAGGATCAAAGGAATCACCCAAGGTGCGTCCCGCGCCACTTGCACCTTCTTCAACTATCTTTAAATACTCGGCATAAAGCTTGGGATTGAGATCAATTGGAAGCCATCCATCGGCAAGCTCCCCTGTAAGTCGCAGCCCTTTAGGGGTATGGGTTGAAATATATATAGGAATTCTATCCCTATTGTAAGGCTTTACTTGAAGAAAAGCGTCAGAGAGGGTGTAAAATTCTCCATGAAAATCAACAGGCCCTTCATCCTTCCATAGTCTTTGCATAACCTTCATGGCCTCCCGCAGTCTGGCAAGTGGGCGATCCCACTTAATACCATAGGCATCAAGGTTCATTGACTCTCCAACTCCAAGCGATACTTTAACCCTGCCTTTTGAAATATGGTCTATGCTTGCAAGACGCTGAGCAAAAACGGCGGGATGCATTCTGTGTGGGTCGGAAACCGTGCCGAGGCTTATGTTATTTGTTTTCATTGCAGCCGCAGTTGCAATTGTCCAAGCCTCGTGGGCCTCCGTAGGCGATACAAACACAACATGGTCCGGATACCATACACTGTCAAAACCGAGCTTGTCGGCTTTGACCGAAAATTTTAAGAGTCCATCTAAATCCGCTCCCGGCATAGGAGCTGATAGTCCAAATCTTATATCTTTTCCCATTTTTTCACCTCGCAAGAAATTTCCCTCTCATTATAAACAAAATAAAAGACAAAATGCAATACTTATAACTGCTTAATACAAAGTGAGGGTTTTAATATGATATATTGGAAGAAAGAGATCAAGATTAAAGGTATAATTTCGCCAATTCGATTCATTCGCCAGACGAGATAAACACTCCAAGAATTTTCAAAAGTGGCTTATGAAGGAAGAGACCCCAGATGAAGAAAATGTTGATTCTTCTTATTTTTCCCGCCCTCATTTCGTGCGCCAGTGTGCGGGGCGCATCCACTGTAATCTCTCCACGAAAAGTAGATAGGGAAGGTTTAAAAAGCCTCAAGGAATCAATTACCCCCGCGTATGGTTTTAGGGTGAGCGTTACTCCTCCGTTATCGGATATAAAGGGGAAAATCATGACCAACGTGGACACCCAGTTTAGAGAATTCAGCGGATGCACGGGCATAACAGATAACGGCACGAGAGTGAGGCCAGATTTAATATCGGTTGTGGACGGAACGTTTGAGTGTAAATACCACGGAGGCAGATGTAACGGCGAATACGACGCAGACACTAACCTCGTAATAGTTACGTATAGAGCCTTCAATAGAGAAGGAATTCTACCACTTCTCAAACACGAATGGTCGCACGCTTATGGATTCCTAAAAAGTGATGATTCAAACCTTGATGAAATAAAACGATGCACCAGGTATTGATTAGAGAAATTATGGTCGGTATTCCGTGGGTCTACTGTATGTCCCATCTTTAAACATCTGGTCGGCGGGGCTGAGCCGTTCGCCTTCCTGCTCCTTTTTGTATTCCTCATCCTTCATGGTTTCGTTAATTGGCTTATAGGTACACTCAACTTTTGTGATGATACTGTCTGGGTCTACGGTGAGAACCACCGACATATCGGGGACATGCCACGTCCATGTAGTAAAATGGAGCACCTCCTCTTTT
>JBLNAE010000334.1:0-4543 GCA_050259195.1 Ignavibacteriales bacterium | reverse complement strand
TATGGAAAAAAAGAAATTCCCGAATACTTCAGTGGTATAATAATAAAGAGGCCGCACATGGGCCTCAATATGAAAACACCGTCAGATATTATTGATATTATGAAAAGTGGTTACAAGATCTTGAACTAAATTCGTGCGGCCTCAACTTTGGGAAAGTCCTAAGCAGGGTCTTTATTGCTTAAATCGTTTAACTGGGAATCAGGATGGGTAAAAAATCAGCGCCCACTATACCTACCAAACAAGAAGATTCTCCTGTTAAAAAGCGGAGGGACATAAGCTCGAAGGAATCTTCTGGTAAACCAAAATCCAAGTCTACTAATACCAAAGAAGGCGTCCAAGGTCGGCAGGCCAAAAACAAATCATTTCCTATTGTCGGTGTCGGAGCCTCCGCCGGTGGCCTGGAGGCATTCACACAGTTGCTTCGGGCACTGCCTGCCGATACGGGCATGGCATTTGTGCTAATCCAGCATCTGGACCCCAAGCATGAGAGCATATTAACTGATATTCTTTCCAGATCGACCAAGATGCCGGTTACAGAAGTGAAGGATGGCATACGAGTAGAACCTAACCATATCTACGTCCTTCCACCTAACATGAGCATGGGCATTTCGCAGGTGGTCTTGAGCCTTATACTCCGACCGCAAACCTCGACTCCGCACATGCCCATAGACCATTTCTTACATTCTCTGGCATTAGATCAAGGGAGCAAATCAATCGGTGTGATTCTATCGGGAACGGGCTCAGACGGCGCTATAGGGCTTGAGGCAATCAAGGCTGAGGGCGGCATTACATTTGCCCAGGATGAGAAATCGGCAAAATATAATGGCATGCCGCATAGCGCCATTGCGACCGGTTGTGTGGACTTTATCCTGCCGCCTGAAGAGATTGTCAAGGAACTGGTGAGGATTGGGCATCATCTATACGTGGCTCATCCCAAATTTGTGAAGACTGCTAGCTTAGCACCCGAAGATAGCAATAGCCTCAACGAGATTTTTAAATTGATGTGTACTGCTAGTGGTGTTGACTTTACACATTACAAGCACGCTACAGTCAAGCGTCGAATCATGAGGCGCATGGCTCTGCACAGGATAGAAGGACTGGAGGATTACGTTAAGTATCTCAAGGACAACCCCGCCGAAGTAGGGACTTTAAGCCAAGATATGCTCATCAATGTTACCGGTTTTTTTCGGGACTCTGAATCATTTGAAGCCTTAAAGGACCAGATACTTCCCAGTATTGCGAAGAATAGATCACCTGAGGAGCCCATAAGGATATGGGTGCCTGGGTGTTCAACCGGTGAGGAAGTCTATTCGATTGCTATATGTTTGCTTGAGTTTTTGGGAGATAGGGCAGCCAACACTCCGATCCAGATTTTTGCTACAGATATAAGCGAGACGGTTATCGCCAAAGCCCGTACAGGCGTCTATATTGAGAACATTGTAGCCGATGTCTCGCCTGAGCGCTTGCGGCGCTTCTTTGTCAAGGTGGATCGCGGTTATCAGATCGCCAAGTCTGTACGCGATATGTGTGTCTTTGCCAAGCACAATCTAACTAAGGATCCGCCTTTCTCAAATCTCGACCTTATCAGCTGTCGTAATGTACTGATTTACATGGGGCTGGTCTTACAGAATGGGGTAATGCAGATCTTACATTACGCCCTGAAACCCTCAGGCTTTCTTATGCTGGGGAGTGCGGAAGGTATTGGTAACTTCCCGGATATGTTTGCCCCGGTAGATAAAAAGCACAAGATTTATTCCAAAAAAGTGACATCGGCACCGCCGACTTTTCATTTTGTAAGCAACTACTCAGTAGAAAAGAAACCCATTGACAAGAAAACAGATGAGGAGGTTAGGAGTGGACCCGACATACAGAAAGAGACCGATCATATAATTCTCTCGGAATACGCTCCTGCCGGGGTCATAATCAATGATGATATGGAAATCCTTCAATTTCGCGGGCAAACAGGCCCATACCTTAATCCCGCTTCTGGAAGAGCGAGCCTCAACCTTCTAAAGATGGTTCAAGAAGGGTTGCTTTTAGATTTGCGCGCCGCGATCCAAAGGGCGAAGAAAGAGGGAGAACGTGTTAGAAAGGAAGGCTTAAAGATTAAGTATAATGGGGAGATGAGGGATGTGAGCATTGAGGTAATTCCCTTGAAGGCCTCCGAAGAGCGCTGCTTTTTGGTCCTGTTTAAGGAAGTTACACAGACACCCATACCTGAATTAGATAAAACAAAGACCAAGAAGGCACAATCCGGCAAATCAAAGCAGGAGGCCGCAAATCATGAAATTACTAAATTGAGGAAGGAACTTGATGCGACCACGGAGCGTCTGCAATCTACTATACAGGAGCAGGAAGCCTTTAACGAAGAACTCAAATCGGCCAACGAGGAGGTAATGTCGAGCAATGAGGAGTTGCAAAGCATAAATGAGGAACTCGAAACCACCACAGAAGAGCTTCAGTCGGTTAACGAAGAACTGAACACTGTTAACCAGGAGCTTCAAAATCGAAATACTGAACTCAGCCAGCTTAACGATGACCTAAATAACGTGCTGAGCAGTACCAATGTTCCTATAGTCATATTGGGGAACGAGCTGCGCATCCGGCGTTTCACCCCTATGGCAGAAAAGGTGCCGAATCTGACTCCTAACGACATCGGGCGATCAATCGGGGACATCAAGCTCAATATCAACGTCCCCAATTTAGAGGGATTGATCTTGGATGTAATTGACAGCGTTACCGCCAAAGAGTTGGAGATTCAAGGTAAAGATAGGCACTGGTATTCGATGCGCATAAGGCCCTACAGGACTATGGGGAACAAGATTGACGGTGCTGTGATAGTATTGGTTGATATTGACCCACTGAAGCGCAGCAGCGATTACACCAAATCCATCGTGGAGACCGTGCGCGAATCCCTTCTGGTCCTTGGTGCGGACTTGCGAATAAAGACTGCGAATCGAGCTTTTTACCAGACCTTCCAGGTCTCGGAAGAGGAGACGGAGGGGAGATTCATATACGATCTGGGAAATGGCGAGTGGAACATTCCCAGTCTGCGTGTGCTACTGAATGAGATTTTTGCTAAAGGTACCCCGTTCCAGGACTTCGAGGTTGACCACGAGTTCGAACACCTTGGGCGTAAGATGATGCTTCTCAATGCCCGACAGATTTATGATGAGGACAGCGGTACAAAGCTAATCCTTCTTGCCATTGAGGATATCACAGAGCGAAGGCAAGCAGAGGAGGCGATTCGGAAGCATTTAGAGATTCTCGACCTTGCCAATGACACTATCATAATTCGCAATCTTAACGATAGGATCACATACTGGAACCAAGGCGCGCAAAAGCTTTACGGATGGACGAAGGAGGAAGCAATAAACCAGTATTTACATGAGTTCTTGCAAACGGTATTTCCCATGCCACTTGAGGAAATCAGGGAGATTTTTCTTCGTGACGGATATTGGGAGGGAGAACTGACACATATTAAACAAGATGGCGCGGAGATCAAGGTATGGAGTCGCTGGACATTGCAGGGGGACGAGAATGGCAAGCCATCAGCAATCCTTGAAATCAACAACGACATCACAGAGCGAAAGAGAATGGAAGAGGAGAGATCAAAGTTTAGCAAACTAGAGTCGGTAGGGATTCTAGCAGGGGGCATTGCACATGACTTCAATAATCTACTCACTGCTATTCTTGCAGGGATCTCTTTAGCAAAGACGGATGCACATCCAGGCACTGAAATGTATGAGAACCTCACAGAATTAGATAAGATATGCGTTCAGGCAATGAGGCTCACTCAACAACTGCTTACATTCTCTAAAGGTGGAGTTCCTATAAAGAAGCTAACCTCTATTGAGCAGATAATAAGGGAGTCAGCTTCTTTTGCACTCATGGGGTCTAACGCAAGGTGTGAGATTAGTATAGAAGATGATCTATGTTATGCAGAAGTAGATCAGGGTCAAATAGACCAGGTTATAAATAACCTTGTAATTAACGCTCGACAGGCAATGCCCGAAGGTGGGATAATAAAGATTAACGCAAAGAACACTGAATTAGAGGGAGATTTCATACCTACCAATATTAAACAAGAAAAGTATGTGAAGATAACCATAGAAGATGAAGGGATAGGAATACCAAAGGAGCATCTTGCAAAGATATTTGATCCATACTTTACTACAAAGCAAACAGGAAGCGGGCTGGGACTGACTACTGCATACTCAATAATAAAGAGCCATGACGGGTACATAGATGTAGAATCCAAGGCGGGAAAAGGCACTAAGATCCATGTCTATATTCCAGCATCAGAGGAGAGTATGGAATCAGGAAGAGCAGAGGAGAGGAAGGTACTAAGTGGAAAGGGGAAAGTACTGATTATGGATGATGAGGCGATTATAAGAAAATCAACGGGAAAGGCACTTACGAGGATGGGATATGAAGTAGAGTATGCTAAAGATGGACAAGAAGCAATAGAGATATACACAAGAGCTAAAGATGAGAATAGACCATTTGATGTAGTAATAATGGATTTAACCATACCGGGTGG
>JBLNAE010000333.1:0-3261 GCA_050259195.1 Ignavibacteriales bacterium | reverse complement strand
GAATTTGAGCTTGCCGGTCAAGTAAATAAGCGGGTTCTTGAGATTATCTATTACTACATGAAATGATATTCTCTATTCTCCCTATCTAACATTCATTAGGGGGAAAAACCAAGTCTCCATTAGAACAGACAGACGAAAAGAAATACATCTTTCCCATCCAAGTTATACTTCTTCGGGAAGAGATTTGCCTTGGAGTGTATACAACCTACTCCCCATTCATGACTTTATGGAGTGTCTGAGCTAGCTCTTCAATGCTGTAGGGCTTGGAGACGACGCCTCTCAAGCCATATTGTTTATAATCAGACATAATTGGATCGGTTGAATAGCCGCTCGATACTATGGCCTTGACATCTGGATCTATGTCTTTGAGTCTCTTTATTGCTTCTTTACCTCCCATTCCACCCGGGATAGTTAAATCCATTATGACTACATCAAAAGGCTTATTCTCATCCTTAGCTCTTTTGTATATTTCTAGTGCCTCTTCCCCGCCTTTAGCATATCCCACTTCATATCCCATCCTCATAAGCGCACGTCCTGCAGCAGTCCTTATAATCGCCTCATCGTCCATGATGAGAACTCTTCCCTTAACTCCTCCTTCTACTTTTTCTTGTACTCTTTTCTTCTCCTCTGCTCTCTTTTCCGACGCAGGTAGATAGACGTAGAATTTAGTGCCTTTGCCCAACTCTGATTCCACTCCAATATACCCACCGTGGTTCTTTATTATGGAATATGATGTGGCTAACCCTAATCCGCTCCCCTTTTGCTTTGTTGTAAAGTATGGGTCAAATATCCTCCCAAGATGCTCTGGAGATATGCCGATTCCACTATCTTCTACTGTTATCCTTACGTATCTTCCCTCTTTTGTAGGGGCAGGTTTGATACTCGATGAAATCGCTCCTATCTCTATATTCTCTGCATCAATCTTTATTACTCCTCCTTGAGGCATAGATTGATCTGCGTTTATAATCAGATTGCTTATGACCTGAGCTATCTGTCCTTCATCTACCTCTACATCCCATATATCTTTTTCTATGCCAATGTCATACTTTGCCTTAGACCCCCTCAGTGCAAATGTGGCTGTATCTCTTATGATCTCTTCAACAGAGCAGAGCTTCTTTATAGGCGCTCCTCCCTTGGCAAATGTCAAGAGCTGTTGAGTGAGACCCTTTGCCTGAAGGCACGCCTTCTCCACTTCCGTGAGGTCTTTATGCATCCTGGTATCTTGACGTACATCCATCTTCATAAGGGAAATCGTAGTAAAGATACCAGCAAGCATATTATTGAAATCATGTGCTATGCCTCCTGCTAGAACGCCTACAGATTCAAGCTTGCTTATCTTTAGCCTCTCCTCTTCCATCTTCTTGTGCTCTGTAATGTCATAACACAACCCTAAATACCCGCCAAACTCTCCACCGAGATCATAGAAAGGTCTTCCAAAGTCAATAATCCAGCGATACTCTCCATCGTGTCTGCGCAGCCGGTACTCCATCTCAAACGGCTCACGCCTATTGAATGCGTCAATGTAAGTTTTTACGCACCTGTCTAAATCCTCTATATGAACTCCCTCCGTCCAGCCATCCCCTATTCCCTGCTCCATTGTTATTCCCGTGAACTCAAGCCAGCTTTTATTGAAGTAATCGCACTTAGCGTCAACGCCCGACCGCCAGATTAGGGTGGGAAACTCGTCGAGCAACTTGAGGTAGTAATCGCGCGATTTCTCAAGCGCATCCTCTGCTCTTTTGCGCTCTGTAATTTCAGCCTGCAATTCTTCATTGGTTTTTAGTAGTTCTCTCGTTCTTTCCCGAACCTTTATTTCTAACTCATCGTGCGCTTTTTGCAGCGCCTCCTGCGTTCGTTTGAGCTCGGTGATGTCCCTAAATACAATAACCAATCCGACAATTTCTCCATTTTCCCGAATCGGCGACGAGCTGTAAACAACTTCAAAGAAAGTGCCGTCCTTACGAATGAAAACGTCTTCGTGATTTACAAGGGTTTCTCCTTTTTGGATAACTCTCAAACCGACACACTCTTCGGCAGGAAACGGTGTTCCATCCCGGTGTTTATAATGCGTCAAGTCGTGCATTTTGCGCCCGCGCAGTTCGTCGAACGTCCAACCGAAAAGTTTTTCAGCCGCCGGATTCATTGACATAACCATTCCCTGAGTGTCAACCGTGTAAAGACCTTCACCCATGTTGTTCATCACAGCTTCGTCAAATTCCATAGCGCGGCGAAGCATGGCTTCTGCTTTTTTGCGTTCAGTAATGTCGAGCGTCGCTCCGAGCATGCGGATAGGTCTGCCGTCACTACGCAAAACCGTCGCGCTCGTAAAGAGCCAAATCACCTCTCCGTCGGGTTTGACAGCACGAAACTCGAGTTCGTATGGTGCGTTTCCGCTCAAACTTCGTTTGATGGCCTTGGAGACGAAATCTCGGTCGTAGGGATGCACTAGGGCAACGAAGCCCTCCACTGTAGTGTCAAATTCTTCCTTCTTCACACCGTGGATGCGGTACAGCGAATTTGTCCAGGAAACACGGTTGGAGGAAATATCCCAATCCCAGATTCCAACTTTGCCCGTCTGGGTTGCAAGTCGCAACCGCTCTGCATTTTCGCGCAACATCTCTTCCGCGCGTTTGCGATCAATACCGAAGGCAAGCTGGCGGGCAATAGTCAAACTGAGTTCGAGTTCGTCATCGCTGAAAACATTAGGCGCGTTAAAATATGTCATGAACTTTCCAATGAGCTTTCCATTCGAGACGAGGGGGATAAAGCACAATGCGCCAATACCTTCGCTCTCGACGATAGTCTTAAGCGAGGCATCAATATCCGCGTTGTAAATATTGTTGATAGAGACTGGTTTTGGATTTTTTTCCTCAGGCTTCCATGGCGAATGACCTTCGGCGGCCTTACGATAGCCATCAGACAACCCGCGCCAGCCAACGAACCGCATCACATTCGACTCGTCGAAGAGGAGAATTGAGGCACGATCACACTGTAACGCACTGAGAATCGCATCCAACGCTGAATCGTAGATGTCCGGCAACGATTCTGCGTGGTGCAGCCGATCCACCAATTGATAGAGCGCTTCTTGCTGCCTTGCGGCTTTGACCAGTGATTGCTCGGTCCGCTTTCGCTCCATGAACTGACCGATTTGACCGCCAATGCTGGCGAACAAAGTCAGCACGGCTTCATCCGGCTCGCGGATTTCATGGCTAAAGAATTCCATCACACCGAGGAACTTCTCTCCGAATAAAATCGGAAACG
>JBLNAE010000332.1:0-4183 GCA_050259195.1 Ignavibacteriales bacterium | reverse complement strand
ACCAGATAACGTGATAGACGCAAAATCCCGATTTATCAAGAGAAGAAACATGGTTAAGAACAATTGGAAGCCTACAGAAGAGGAGCTCAGTCAGATATTTCAATTAGTTTTTAAGACGTAGCGATTAAACCCATCCAAACCTGTCCTAACTTATCTACCCTCTCACATAGGCAGACCAACCCTAAAATGAGAGTAGCCTTAGGACTAAAGTTGTAAAATTCTAAAAGTTCTTAAAAGTTTCTAGGACTAAAATACTCCTAAGGTCTTATTGAATTTTATGTTTAAACCTGGGATATATATAACGGGAGATCAATAGGTATGTTGTTTCGAATAGATATCTTTGAAGAAAAAGTATTAATAAGACAAGAATATTTTGATAATCTGCAGGAAGCAGAAAAATACCAGAGTTTATGGAATGGTTATCAAAGAATACCAGGAGTGCCTTGGAGAGTAGTACTAATCACTGAAAATGTAGATGCTGTACAGCACTCAACACCTAAGCACCGCTAATGTGCTCTTTCTCTAAAGCTCCTTTCGATGAAAAGCTAAGCACTAGGATGGGGTGTCCTAATATCCTCTCAATAAATCGCGCATTATCGCTCTTTTCCCGGGTGCAATACGCGGCGGCTCTGTTGCTCTCTCACACAGGTAGGCACGTCCTAATCATAGCCACATGATTCTTATTTCCGGTCCACCTTCACTTAAACATGCCAGCCCTAGAAGCGTCTCTTTTTACAGCTCGAACATTCCCAACTCCCTGGGATCTTGCACTTCAAAGACGCTCTCGACAACCATATTCTCCCCAAACCAGCAAGCCAAAGCCACGGCTAAAACCAGGTCATCATGAACGCCTTCTCTCCAAACGCCGTATGTATCATGCGCTGCTGCTGTAATCTTAACCTTGAAATCCATAAGCTCCTGGACAAGTGTGCGTGAATGCTCCAAAGCCTCTGCTATTTTCAGCCTTCCTTCTTGCAAGAGAACCTGAAGTTCTCCAACAAGGTCACGCTTTGGAACTCTATAGTATCCAAACTCATCTCGGATTACCTCAATGCCTGCTGTAATGGTCACAGCTATTGGGTTTATCCCTTTTCGTTTCATCATCTCAATTACCGGCCTCCTCACGCCTGTAGCATCCACGATAAGATAACAGCCCTGATTGAGTGGAGGCTTCTCAAGCATAGTATTGATTCTATCCACAACATCGGGATATGGAGTGCCGAGCTTGAACCTCTCAAGCCAGGTCACATGATAGGCGCAGCGATTGATATTCGTTTTATCTCCCACCTGGCACACCACGGCCAAAGCGGTATAGTCCTGAGCCTGCCCTAAATCCAATCCGAGATAGAATGTGCCCAATTCTAACCTCCAAAGAGCGGTTTGATATCCGAGCTAACCGCCTTATTTATAAGGTCATAACCAAAGAGATTATCCAGAGTCTCCATGAACTCGCACATATATTCCTGATTAAACCACCACTCGCCCAGGCTCCCTCTTTCTTGCTCTAAGAACTCAGGGCTTATCCTTGGACACTCAGTTGCAGGGACCCTAACCCTTTCCCAACCATCGCCGTTTGTCCACTCTTCGAAGAAGTGGCCTCTCTTTCCAAATGGTGTGGACATGAGAATTAAACGCCCTTTCGATACGGCTAACATTGGCCTAATAGTTCTATACAGGTCATCAGATACCCTGGCGCTTTCATCTTCAATAACTAAACTCACATTCGAAAATCCTCTTATAGTGTTTTCACTAGAAGGTAAACTCACAATTCTACTTTTATTCTGTAATGTGCAGCTCAAGCGGTTATCTTCCATAAGTTCTGTTCTCATTGAGAGATTCCCTAGAAATTCTGTTACCTTTCTGAATAGTTCGGAGCTTTGTCTTAAGCTGGGTGAAACGAGAAGGATTAAACTCTTTGGATAATAAAGCGCTCTGTGCAATCCCAATATGGCAGCCGTTGTGCTCTTGCCGCTCTGCCTGCTACAATTCATTAGTAACCTTTTGCCGGTCCATCTAAGGACTCTTTCTTGCCATGGATCCGGTATGAATCCTAAATCAAGGGCAAAGGCTACTGGGTCCAGGGCTAACCTCAAATCATGCGCTATTTCCATTTGATATGCTCTCTAGTGCTCTTGAGACTGAAATCTTTGCTTCAGGGTATGGCTCTAATGATTGAAAACGGTTTTCTTGGACCAAAGAACAAGTAGAGAAAGCGGTAAAGAATTTTGTAGAGAGAACCGAATCTAAAGAGTTTCAACAAACGAGGCTCAAACTTATTACGATTTGCCTCTCAGTGAAACATCCATCAAAAAGGTGGGCAAAAGTCAGAAATTTCCTACTTGATAGAATAAAAACACAGATACCCCTTAAGCCTCCTTACAAACATGCCAATTCTCTCATTTTTGAACGTATCTTGGATAGGCATTCTTTTATAGCGCAATGCCTAAGTTGTGTTGCTCTTTTCAATGCTGCAGATTTAGCTGAGGATACTCATATTCTGATGAGTACCTTCCCAAATTTTTACAATTGGGTATTTACCTTACCTGTCGAAACCGTTGAGTTGGAGGTTCAGCTTAGAGATGGAAGTACTAAAAAGGCTCAAGTTCCAGAAAAAGAATTGCATTCGGCTTTGATTGAGCGGCAACTAAACAATGTTGTTAAAGAAGCAATCGAGAAAACCTGTTCTTCACTATCAAAAGAACCATTAGATTTTTTTAAGCTGTGGGAACGGATTCTAGAAGACAAAAACTCGTTAAATGCTGTAAGGAAAGAAACCGGGATAAACCTTGCAAAGGAACCTCCTTGTTTTTACCGTTCTACTCTCTTTGATAAATATTTCCCAGAATGTAAAGAAATAGTTGACTATACTCCGAACTTCTTTCCGCGGCATAAACCTGAGAATCATCTTTTAAATGCGGAAGCTTTGAGTCTTGATCTTGCTGAACTTTTTATTAGGAAACTGAAACCGAGTGAAAAAGAAGATGTATTCTTTCGCAGCATAGAAAGAATAGGCTATAAAGCTCTTAGGCTTAGCGTATTTCAAGAAGTAATGAAAGAATGGGAGGAAATGAAACAATACGGCAAGATAGAATACGTATTAGAAACTTTGGTAAAGACATATTCGCCAAGTGCCAGAAAGAAAGCTATTACTGAACGGAAGCAGTATCGGTTTCTTGTGATGGTATCTCAACTGTTAGAGCAGGGTTATAGTAAAAATAAAGCAAGTAATAAAGTGGCCAAAGAGCTTAACGAAGACCAAAAGTATGTAAGAAGACAGTACTATAACAAAGAAAAAGAAATTAAGGAACTGGGTCTTTCCTTACAGTATATCAAGGAAAAATACGGATGGACCAAATCTGATTATAAAGATTTAATATCCGACCACTATAAAGCAAAGCAGACCTCAATCACAAAAACCCCTTGTGATTGTAGTGTGATTGTTCTCTAGTAGTTTTTAGGAAAAATCTGAAAAAAATAGAAAAGGACTGAGACTTAAGATCTCTTCAGTCCTTTTACGTAACTCACTAAGAACAAACGAAAAAACTTTGCTTGCTGGTACTTACAATTAGTGGCGGCGGCAGGAATCGAACCTGCGACAAAGGCCTTATGAGAGCGTTACAGTATTAGTTCCAGTTTGTATGGATTGATGTAGAATATCTGTAATATCAATAGCTTAGGATATTCTTATTACTCCATACTAACCGTAACAAATAGGCAAAAATAGACACTATATGGACACCTCCTTGGACAACTGTTTTTCATCTAAAATCTCTTGTTCGGATTCTTCTAAGTACTTTCCCTCAAACGCCTCCTGCAAAACGGCCTGCATCAACCGTTCGCTTTCCTCTTTCGATTGACTAATCTGCTCCTCCAACTCATTACACAACCTCATCAACTCATCCACCTTCGTCACAATGCGCTTTTGTTCATTGAGGGGTGGGAGAGCGATCGGAATTATATTGAGTTTGGTTTGATTCATTTTAGGTTGAGCAGTACCGGTAACGTAGGGTCTTAGGTCAATTGCGTTTATATGAACTTCTAGATATTTAAGAATTATGAAGTCTATGGAGTCAATAACGTGAGCATGGTTATTGACCCAATATTTTCCATTTGCAACAAAAGCTATTGGGGTGGATCGATTAATTAGATTTGCTCCGTCCTCACCGATGAGTAGTAACGGCTT
>JBLNAE010000331.1:0-2990 GCA_050259195.1 Ignavibacteriales bacterium | reverse complement strand
TTAGACCCCCACTACCTTTTTAAGGGGGATCCTACAAATCGCATTGTTATCTCACCAATGACGCCTTTTATGTAGTTGAGAGGTCTAAATGTTTCTGACGGGTTTAACCTGAAGTAAGCACTTTATTAGACGCAGAAACATTGCATCCCCACCCTCTGGCTATATCAAATTTTATCGCATTGGTGGTAAGAACCAAGTATGTTTTTTGCATAGAAAAAAGTCCAATTTTGTAGAAACATAAGGCTAAAGCTATAAGTTCTGTCTACAATTTCCATCATCTTAGTCCCCTATCAACACACCTGTAGGAAGTAAGGCAATGGGGTTTCCAATAGTCCAAAATTGGACGAACAGGATAATGCTTAGCCAGGGCTATCCTAGTTGATTCTTAAAATGACACTGGGGAAAGGTTCATAATGTGCAAATGAGTTAATTCATCCAAGGGTGTGGGAGGGAATGTCATCTCTTACCGCGCACAGGAAGAATTGATTTTTTGAGAAGACCCAGAAAAGAGCTTACCATAGAGAGCTTTCGAGAAGGCTAACTGTGCTTCAGTCACGCCCGAAGCTAGGGTGCAAGTGCAAGCTGTAGGCAGTTGGCTGCAAGCCGTTTAGGTCTTGAATGTCGGTTAGGAGTTCAGCAAATTACTTTCACTCAAACTTAGCTTTTCTTAAAGCATCACAACAGTGGCTTCAAGATAAGGAGAATGGTCTTAAAGTGCTGATCCAGCCAACTGAGCAACTCATTAACGTAATCCCTATCAGTTGCCGTGAATTCCTCTAGACGTTTAGTAGTGATACATACCAGATCTGTGCCTTTCTGTGGACTTTCAGCTGAGTTTAGGATGTATGCTTTGTTTCTGATTATGGTACTTGTTTTTATACGTGACCAAACTTTTGAATTGTCGGAGGAAATGAAAAAATAAAAATATGGTGATTTAGGTAATTCTCTATCTATCTCCTGAGCTATCCAGTTCAAGGTGACCATCACCGATGATTTTATTGAATACGCTTTTCCTAGCTGGCAGGAATTGCTGATCGTTTGTCATAAACGGTCTGGTGTTCCTGAGTTTAATGTAATCTCTAATTTCAGCACTGCCTCTGTCCTGGACAGTCAGGTCATTGATATGTTTCTTGAAAGGTTCAATGATTGTTCGCGTAGCTTCCAGTTCCGACAGGTTGCGTAGGGTATTCGGGCTATCCAGTTCTTTTCTGATCCAACTATAAGCCGGCATTGCTGCATTGTTTATCGCCTCATGTAGTCCCCTCAAGCCAGATTAACTCAACTAAGAGGCCACTAATTGCCCTCACCTTCCAAGCATCTAATACTTGACCGTCTTGCATTCTTTCTTCAATGGATACTCGTCTGTTTAGCTCCATAGGCTTTGCTGAGGAGGAAAGAGGGGTTATTCATGAACAGAGTTTAGGATACCGGCATAACTGAAGGGGTATAAGTAACGACTTTCTAGCATCATGCCTTCTTTACTCGTCGGATAGCGTCCGTTTTACTCCCACCCAAAGTCGCATTTTAAGGTACTTGCTATTTTATGCTCAGGTGGATTGCCATGTTCTGGTTGAGTCATCGGGTTTTCTCCTGACGTAAAGGAGCGCTGACATGATGAAAGTATTGCAGGATTTCCCAGTAGGATCCGAGTGCGCTAGTCTCGTGATAGGTGATGGAATGAGCCTGTAAGAAGGGTTTGACGATTTTCTGCGCTTCTCCGAGTTTGTTCCGAGCCATAGTCGGGAACAGGTGATGCTCAATCTGGTAGTTGAGTCCGCCATACCAGAAGTCAATAAAGGGATGGGTTTTGACATTTCGGGTGGTGAGCACCTGACGGCGAAGAAAGTCCAGTCGGCTCTCCTTGTCGAGAATTGGCATGCCTTTGTGATTGGAAGCGAAGACCGAGCCCGCGTACAGGCCGAAGAGCGCCTGATGAACAATAATGAACAGCACTGCCTGCTGGACGCCTAGCCGGGAGAACACCAGGCCAAAGTACAAAATAAAGTGGACGACCAGGAGTAGAGCCTCGACCAAGGGATATTTTGTTTTCTTCTGAATCAGAAATTGGATGCTGTTTATCCGCATGTTAAAAGGATACATTGACAGCAACGGGAAGAAAAAATAAGCCTGGTATTTCACAACAAACCACAGCACACCCTCCTTGCTGCGGGCTTGCTCTTCGGTAAACGCGGGAGCCAAGAAGTCAATTGCAGGGTCGAGGTCAAGCTGGTTGGGATTACCATGATGCCGGTTGTGCGTATCGTTCCACCAGGAGTAACTTACACCAATCAAGAGGTTGCAGAAAAGGCCAATAATTTCGTCCTTCCAGGCAACTCTGCAAATCTCTCGGTGGCCAGCGTCGTGACCGACGAAACCTATCTGGGTGAAGACGAAGGCTAGATAGGCAGCATTCAAGAGCTGCAGCCAGAAGTTATTAATGAGGAAGAAGAAGGTCAAGCCCAGAGACAGCAGCCCCAGCGTCAGGAGAATCTTGTAGGTGTAGTAAAAAGGCTGCTTGTCCAGCAGCCCTTTCTGCTTTACAAGATGCCTCAGTTCGGCGTATTCGGAATCATGCATGGCGTACCGACGACCTGCCAGCGTGAGGTGTGGATCTTTGAAATCGCCAATTGGATACGGATTGCGGGATTAGCCTGCATAATATCTTGAAGATCATTATCCATGTCTTCCAAACAAACTTCCATAGAGTCATACATAAAGCCCAACTTAACAGAGAAAGCTTTTTTTCATGAGGAAGTACCATGCTTATACTTTGGCTATTTTTTCATGCCCATCGAACCAGCTTCGCATCAGTACAAACTAAACACGTAGGTCAAATCATTGATAATCCACCTAACCAGCTATACCCTTTTGCGTGGCCGTTTTAATCCTATTGCTTAGACCTCTCTTTGAATGCATTTAATCTCTCCATACTTACGTTGATTTATCATAGGAAAATATTATCCCACTTTAGGATGCAATGACTTATGTTT
>JBLNAE010000330.1:0-8957 GCA_050259195.1 Ignavibacteriales bacterium | reverse complement strand
ACCTCTCTTTCTACTGCACCTTTACTGACAGTCCTATCGTGCTCAATGAATCCGTCACCGTTGGAGCTATAGGCGAAAGGAATATCCATGCACACAGCATAATCCAATGCCTGCTGAATTCCCGCTCCAATTGAGTGATTGTTGTCCTTTGCCTCGATTATGGCCAGTGGAAGGTTGGGTTTGTAGTAAAGTATATAATCAGCCCTTTTGAATTTTCCTCTTGATGCCAGTTTTCCTTTGACGTGGATTCTGCCAAGGGTGAAAGTTACCTCTTCACGGACTTGATTGTTTATATCCCACTTCGATAGCTCTAGAGAGGGGGTGATATATTTTGTGCATATATCCCTTTCGGATAGTTTTTTCTTATCCATTTCCGAATCCAATTTATAGTACATTTATTCTTCTAATATAAACCTTGCCCTCCGAGGGATTTGAATCTCTGTTATCGCTCTAGCCCAGACTTTTCAGCTTTATGGGGGTCATTTCTTTTATCTCGTTGTTTTCAGCTGACCAACTGGTCGCTGTAATTCCAGCAGTATATTCCCACCTCATTTCTCTTTTGTTTCTCGTCGTAATAGGATTCGAGTCGGAACTCTATATCCTGATGGGCGTGTCCTGAGAGAACCAGGTCTACCTTGTATCCCTTTTCGTTTGTTAACCCGGTGAGCACTTCAAGAAACCTCTCCCAGTTGTACGCGAGGGAGCCGTAGCTCAGGTCTCTATCCCTATAATCTATCCAGCCGTTACCCGTTTTCTCCTTGCGAAAATCCTCGTATAGCTCTTCTTTTACGTATTTCCCGCGTATGTTTACGGGCGGCGTGTGCATAACTATAAAAATGGGGCCTTCATTTTTCTTCTGTTCGAAATAGGAGTTAATAATCTCCATCTGGAGGTCGGTTGTACAATCCGTATCGGGGGAGCCGCCGATCGCATCCCAAAGGTGAGAGAAAAAAGAGTAGTTGTCTTTACCGCCATCGAGAAACAATAGATCCGTGCTTCCAAACCTGACAAGATAGTCCAAATCCGGATTTACCCGTTTGAAATAATCCCTTAGCCACTTGATATTAGCGGTAAGAATAGAGTCCAGACGAATAACGGGCGTTTCGTCGAGATAGTGGATGTACTCATCCTTTAACCCAAAATTTTTAAATTGTCCTTCCTCGCTCATGTTGTAGTGATAGGGTCGAAAATCGTGGTTTCCGGTAGTGGTGAAGATCGGAATCGTGAGTTCGTTATTTTGGTTTAGACCCCTTCCCAGAACAGAGTCGCAGAAAATAGACAAATTCGATTCCTCAAAAGGGCATACGCTCGTGTCTAAAGGAGCCGGCTTATAGAGTTCATCCGGCTGATAGTAATCAACTATGTCTCCGGAGACAATCAAAAAATCTATTTCATCCGAATGATTATTGACATACCGGATGAGGCGTCGAAAGTTCTCGTTGAAGTTAATGAAATTCTCCCTGGCGTCTTCATACGCGCTCCGGGGCGCCTTGTCCTTTATCGTCTCCAGTATTTTATCGTTTCTCATTGCGAGATGTAGGTCCGTTGAATGTATAAAGCTCAGATTATTTCCAATTGACTCGTAGACGCACAGGGCATGATTATTTTCCCTTGTCCCGGAGCCATGAGTAGTGAGGATTATGTCAAAAAGACGTTTTCTCTTACCGCCCAGCACATCGCCTCCTCGAATGCAAACGGTCAATTCCCAAAATGGGATTTCTTTTTCCCCCAGTTCAAGGATTTTGTGGATAATTAAGTGGGTTTCAACGTGGTTAAAGGACACGTCCCTTTGGTGGTTGACTTTTGCCGCCTGCACGTTGACAACTTCAAGCGGAAATTTTGTGTCTTTCTGGTCAACGGGTCTGATTGCGAGGTTATAGTCCGACAAGTCTTTAATATTGGAGTTCTTATCATCCGGTTCGGAAGAGATTATAAAACTGATGCCTGAGGCAAGCTCTGAGGTAGTGGTTATTATAGGTTGACCGAGATTCGGTCGCGTTATGGATAGCATTGTTCACCCCCTTCGCTATTTAGCCAAAGATTTTTGGCCTTCTTATATAATAACAAACAGGATTTCTTGTCAACTAAATCGGGATTTAGGAGGATAGGTAGCGAAGCCCTTATACCTTTTAGAGATTAGAGTGAACCATTTATTCCTATTTCTCGCATGAGGTTCCCTAAAATCCTCCCTTTCAACAGCTACCACAGACCCCACTACGCTCGAAATAACAGGGTGTTGCCCTTTACTGAGGTAGCCTTAATTAGCTGCCACCTTTGATTAACTCAAGTTTCCCTGGTATAGTTTGACTCATTTTTAAATCCACCGTATTGAAAAATCAGGTGAATGAATCCCCGAAACCCCTACTTGCTAAATTTATTGCCAAAGAGTAGATTTTTGTCGAACCGAATGAAAGGAGTTAAAAATGAAGGATAAGATCGCACTTCTTGAACAAAAAGAGAAAGAAGCAGAACTGGGCGGCGGCGCCGATAGGATTCAGAAACAGCATGAGATGGGAAAGCTCACGGCAAGAGAGAGGATAAACCTCCTTCTCGATAAAAACACATTTACTGAACTTGATAAGTTCGTTGTCCATAGATGCACGGATTTTGATATGGACAAGAAAAAAATTCTGGGCGACGGGGTTGTAACGGGATACGGAAAGATTGACGGCCGTCAGGTGTTTGTATTCGCCCAGGATTTTACCGTCTTTGGCGGCTCTCTAGGAATGGTGTACGCAAAGAAAATCTGTAAAATCATGGACCTTGCGATAAAAGTCGGTGCTCCCGTTATAGGTCTTAACGACTCAGGGGGAGCGAGAATACAGGAGGGAGTGGAAAGCCTTGCCGGCTATGCCGATATATTCCTGAGAAACGTGCTTTCCTCGGGCGTCGTTCCTCAAATCTCTGCCATCATGGGTCCCTGCGCAGGAGGAGCGGTTTATTCTCCTATTATGACAGACTTTATCCTAATGGTAAAAGACACAAGCTATATGTTTATCACAGGACCGGATGTCATTAAAGCCGTTACACACGAAGAAGTAACCAGAGAAGAGCTGGGTGGTGCAATGGTTCACAATGCAACAAGCGGTGTGGCGCATTTTGCTACGACTGACGACCGCGAGTGCCTTCTTCTAACCCGCGAGCTTCTCAGCTTTCTTCCATCAAATAACATGGAAGACCCTCCCAGAATCTCATGCGACGACCCCGTAGATCGCCGCGATATGAATCTCAGAGGCATCGTTCCTACAAACCCCAATAAGCCTTATGACATTAAAGAGGTTATTCGCGGAGTGGTTGACGATGGCTATTTTTTTGAGGTCCAGGAACTCTTTGCACAAAATATCGTAATCGGATTTGCGAGGCTCAACGGCCGTGTCGTGGGAATAGTGGGAAATCAGCCGAATGTGCTTGCGGGCTGCCTTGATATAAACGCATCCGTAAAGGGCGCAAGGTTTGTGAGATTCTGCGACTGCTTTAATATCCCGCTCCTTACATTTGTGGACGTTCCCGGATTTCTCCCCGGTACCGCTCAGGAGTGGGGTGGCATTATAAAACACGGCGCAAAACTCCTCTATGCCTACTGCGAGGCTACGGTGCCCAGAGTCACGGTAATAACGAGAAAAGCATACGGCGGCGCTTATGACGTTATGTCCTCAAAACACATTCGAGGGGACATAAACTACGCGTATCCGACGGCTGAGATTGCGGTTATGGGCCCGGAGGGCGCGGTAAATATTATAGCGAGAAAGGAAATTGAGCAGGCCGACAACCCCGAAGCGGAAAGGACAAGGCTTGCCGCTGACTACAGAAACACCTTTGCAAATCCATACAGGGCCTCAGAACTCGGATATATTGATGAAGTCATAAAACCAGAAGACACAAGGCCGCGCGTAATAGAGGCTTTTGAGATGCTTGAAGGGAAAAGGGAAACAAATCCGCCAAGAAAGCACGGGAATATTCCATTATGAGGAAAAGAGGCTATAACTATCGTATAATGCCAATTTAACAAAACCTCTAATGAAGCTTTTCATCCCTTCCCCCGGGGGGAAGGCTGGGATGGGGAATAAAATGCAACTGAACCCCACCTTAGTCCTCCCCCTGAGGGGGAGGAAATTTAGGTAACGCTATGTAGAAAAGGAAAAAACAAATGTTTCAGAAAATCCTGATTGCAAATAGAGGGGAAATCGCAGTACGAATTATAAGGGCGTGCAGAGAGCTTGGAATAAAAACCGTAGCAGTTTACTCCGATGCCGACCGCCGCTCTCTTCACGTTACAATGGCAGATGAGGCATATCACATCGGGCCTCCTGCGCCGGGAGAGAGTTATCTTGTAATAGAGAAGATAATTGATGCCGCAAAACGCTCCGGTGCGGAAGCGATTCATCCGGGCTATGGTTTTCTTTCCGAGAAGGAAGCGTTTGCAGGGGCGTGTGAAAAAGAGGGAATCGTTTTTATAGGCCCATCGTCGGAGGCCATTCGCCTTATGGGGGATAAAATAACGGCAAGGCGAATCGCCCAAGAAGCCAAAGTCCCTCTTGTCCCCGGCTCGGAAGGAGCCGTAAGCGACACCGAAGCCGGGATTGTGGCAAAGCGGATCGGCTACCCGGTCATGATAAAAGCCTCGGCAGGCGGCGGCGGAAAGGGAATGAGGCTTGTAAGAAAAGAGGAAGAGTTTAAAAGCTCTCTCCGCATGGCAAGGAGCGAGGCCAGGTCTGCTTTTGGGGATGATTCGGTCTATATCGAGAGATTCATTGAACGCCCCAGGCACGTAGAGATTCAGTTGATTGGAGATTCGTATGGAGAGGTACTCTATTTATTTGAGCGCGAGTGCTCCGTTCAGAGAAGGCATCAGAAAGTGATTGAAGAATCGCCCTCCCCTGCTATTTCAAGTAGAACCAGAAAGAAGATGGGAGAAACAGCCGTAAGAATTGCAAAGGCGGTCTCTTACAGGGGGGCAGGAACGATTGAGTTTATTCTCGACCAGAATGGGAATTTCTATTTCCTTGAGATGAACACGCGCGTTCAGGTTGAACATCCTGTAACAGAGATGGTGACGGGATTCGACATTGTAAAATGGATGATCCGAATCGCATCGGGAGAAAAGCTGCCATTCGCTCAGGACGAACTCTCAATCAATGGTCATGCGATTGAGTGCAGAGTTTATGCCGAAGACCCGGAGAAAAACTTTCTTCCCTCTCCCGGAAAGTTAGAGTACTTAAGGACTCCAACCGGACCCGGCGTGAGGAACGACTCTTCAATTTATAGCGGATATGAGGTAACGCCCTTTTATGACCCGATGCTCTCAAAGCTCATCGTATGGGGAGAAACGAGAGAAGAAGCGATAAAAAGGATGAAAACCGCCCTTAAGGAATACGTTGCGCTGGGCGTGAAGACAAACATTGGTTTTCTCCTGAGAGTAATGGACAATGATGAGTTTATTCGCGGAGAAATTGATACAGGATTTATTGAACGCCACCCGGAACTGCTAGGGCCTAACGGAGGCAACATCGAATCGGCACTCATTGCTGCGGCAATTAGTATGAGAAATTCGACAAAGGAGGCAGAAACCTCAAAACAGGCGCCCGTATCAAACTGGAAGCTGCTTAGTAGAAAATTAGCCGTCTCAAGGAACCCGATGATATGATATACACGTTCAAATTCCAGGATCAAACCTACAAGATTAGCTTAGAGGAAGAGGGAAAGGGAACCGAGGTCGAGATTGAAGGGAAAAAGATTCCTGTAGAGTTCCAAAAGGTTGATGAGAACTTTTACTCAATCCTATTAGGCGGCAAGTCTATTGGGGTCGGAATACTGAAAAGGGGAAAGAGGGTTGACGTATTTGTGGATGGAGACCTCTATGAGTTTGAATCAATCTCAGACAGAGAGAGGGAGAAGGCAAAGGGGGCTATCTCGGGAGTTCAAGAGATAAAATCCCCAATGCCAAGCCGTGTCGTGAAGGTTCTTAAAAAGAGCGATGAAGAGGTAAAAGAGGGCGAAGGCGTGATCGTCATAGAGGCGATGAAGATGGAAAGTGAACTTAAATCGCCGATTGAGGGGAAGGTAAAAGAGGTCAAGGTCAAAGAGGGAGACGCCGTCGAGAGCGGAACTGTGCTTCTTGTGATTTCGTCTGAGTAGCGTTTAATGTAGGGGCGGGGTAACCCCGCCCTACTACCTACTAAGTCTAAAATCATGAAAGAGGAAATCGTAGGGGTTACGGGCGGTACGGGTTTTGTGGGGAGGAGTATTGTAAAAAAGCTCCTGGAAGAAGATTGGAATATAAGATGCCTTGTAAGGAAACCCCAAGACGCAAAGGACCTGAAGAAACAGGGGATAGAGATTTATAAAGGAGACGTTACGGATAAATCCTCCATAGATAAATCGTTCTTTCACAGCTTAACCTACGTAATTCATCTCGTCGGAATAATTAAGGAAGTAGACAATCAGACATTTGAAAGGGTTCATTTCCAGGGAACTAAAAACGTCGTTGACCTTGCGAAAGAGGTGGAGGTAAAAAAATTCATTCATATGAGCGGGCTTGGAACAAAACCCAATGCGAAGAGCAAATATCACTCCACAAAATGGATGGCTGAGGAATATCTGAGAGAAAGCGGACTAAACTATACAATATTTAGACCCTCAATTATTTTTGGCCCGAATGACGAGTTTATAAACACATTCATACGAATGATAAAACTCTCCCCTGTTATTCCCGTACTTAAAAGTGGAAAACTCCAGCCCATATACATAGGAGATGTCGCGTATTGTTTTGTTCAATCCCTTAGCAATCCCAAAACCCATAATAGAACGTTCGAGCTTGGAGGAAGCGAGAAGCTTACGCTTGAAGAGATAATAAAAACCATAATGAGAGTCCTTGACACAGAAAGAGCCCTGATTCCGATTCCAATATCGCTCATGTACGCTCCGGCGTTTCTTTTTCAGAGCGTTCTCAAGAATCCCCCCCTCACGCTCGACCAGCTCAAAATGCTTGAAGAAGATAACACATGCGATATGAAAGAAGTGCTCGGCGTATTTTCATTCTCACCCCTTTCGCTTGGAAAGAGACTAAAGGAATATCTGGATTGACCTAAACGGTTCTGGCATATTACTTTTAGAAGCGAGTCTATGAAATGGTGCGCTCCCTCTATAAATAATCATGCCGAGTACATTGTCTGCCACAAAAAACCAGTAGACAAAAGTTACTAAATTGTGTAAATATAAGCTCATGATAAAGAGACTCGCAATTTTTATAGTTCTTTTGCTTTTTCTCTTTAACTGCAAGGGGAAAGAGGAACAAAATGATTCCTCCGCTTCGCCCGGAAAGGATACGCTTGAGATAAATATCGGCTCTGAGCCTCCTACGCTCGATTGGTCTCTTGCTACGGACAGCACCTCATACACCATAATACTCAACCTTATGGATGGACTTACAAGATTTGGAAAGGATATGAGACCAGAGTCTGATCTTGCCGAGAGATGGGAAATAAGCGAGGACGGAAAAACAATCATCTTCCACCTAAGAAAGGACGTGTTTTGGACTGATAGGAAACCCCTCAAAGCTAAGGATTTTGAATATTCATGGAAGCGTCTCCTTAATCCCAAGACAGGAGCGAGTTATGCCTACTCCCTCTATGACATAGAAGGGGCGGAGGAGTATAACACAGGGAAAGAGAACGACCCACAAAAAGTCGGCGTAAGAGCTCTTGATGACTACACACTCTCCGTAAAACTAAAGCGTCCGGCCTCCTACTTTCTCAGCCTTCTCACATTCATGTCAACTTTTCCGATGAGACAGGATGTTGTTGAAAAATACGGTGTAAAGTGGACTGAGCCTAAACATATAGTCACTCTTGGCCCATTTATGCTCTCTACCTGGCGTCATCACGAAAAAATCCTGCTCTCAAAGAATCCGAATTACTGGGGAGAAAAACCGAAAATCAACAAGGTTGAGATGATAATGAATGAAAATCCCACGTCGTCTCTTGCCCTCTACGAAGATGGAGAACTTGATTTTCTTGATGGAAGAAACATCCCTACGCTTGAGGTTCCGAGGCTAAGGCTCTCGCCGGAGTTTAAAACGGCACCACAGTTCAGAGGCAATTACGTCGGGTTTAATGTAAAGAAACCCCCATTTGATAATACCCTTGTAAGGCGGGCATTTTCCGCCGCGATAGACCGGGCAAGGCTTGCCGAACTCATACAGGGCGCAGGAATTCCCACAACCTCTTGGATTCCTCAGGGGATGCTTGGATACAACCCTGAAATTGGAGTTAAATTTAATCCCGAACAGGCAAGAGCCTGGATCACCGAAGCGGGATATAAAGATGGAAACGGATTCCCGCACGTAGTCTTTTTATATCCCGACGTTGGAAATAACAGAATCATCGCCGAGGCGCTCCAGAGTATGTGGAAGACATATTTAGGGATAGAAGTAGAGCTTCAAAATCAGGAGTGGAAGATATATCTGAGCACGCTTGATACGGACCCGCCTCCTGTGTTTCGCGCCGGATGGGGCGCGGATTTCCCAGACCCGCACAATTTTATGAGCATGTTTGAGTGCAACAGCGGAAACAATAGAACGAGGTGGTGCAATCATGAATACGATGAACTCGTAGAGAAAGCCGCTCAAGAAGAAGACCCACAAAAAAGGGTCGCGATCTATGGAGAAGCCCAGAAGATACTTACCCAAACCGATGTTCCGATTGCTCCAATACTCATCTCCATTCAGCAGAGCATGGTAAAGCCCTATGTGGTGGGCCTCGACCCCAATCCGCTCGATCTAATTTTATTCAATAGGGTGTCCTTTATTAAAAATTCAAAGTAAAAACAGACTCTTGAATAACATTGCCGAACTAGGACTTTTAGATTCACAAATAATTGACCAAAAAGTAACAAATCACTTATTTCCAGAGCGGAAATAAGTGTTAGATGTCCTAAATTCTGACAGACAAATTATATCT
>JBLNAE010000329.1:0-3424 GCA_050259195.1 Ignavibacteriales bacterium | reverse complement strand
GAGGTAAGAAGAAAAGCTTTGGGCAGGAGAGTTTTGGAGTGATGGGTATTTTGTAAGGACTGTAGGAGATCAAGTAACCACAGAGATTATAAGACGTTATATTGAGTATCATAACAGTAAGCAGTTAGCTTTTGATTTTTTAGTCTTTAGATGCCCCCTGGCTCTGCCACGGGGAGTCTTCACTTAATTACTCCTTGGGGAATAAGACTTTATTATCATCCTATAGATCAATATGAAATCGGTTATCTTGTTTCAGAGCTTGATGAAGATCCATATGCAGATAGACACTTTAAAAGATAAGAGATGATAAAAAATCATTTTTTATACTATTACTACTAAATTTTCTGAGATTTGAATAGGATTTTTATCAGATAATGCTACCTAACGATTTAAAGATAAATGCCGAGGTGATAAAGAAGAAAGCGACACACATGCCAAAGTAGTTTATTCAACTCGAATCTAATACTGAATTGTCTTTTAAGGAGTTACCAGTGGAAACCACAAAGAAAAATATCGTTGTCATTGGAGCAGGTTATGGCGGAATTACCGCGGTGTTGAGATTAGCAATGTTATTCCGTAAACATCCTGATTATCAAATACATCTTATTGATAAAAATCCTTACCACACCCTCAAGACACAACTGCATGAGGCAGCGGTCCGAAAAACAGAGGTAACCATTCCTATTGAGCGAATCATTTCAAAGCGAAACATTAAATTTCATCTCGGAGAAGTGAAGAAGATTGATCCCGACAGACATATCGTTCACGTGGAAGATAAATCTTTACCTTTTGATTATTTGGTGCTTGCACTCGGGAGCCAAACACATTTCTATGATATCCCTGGATTACAGCAACACGCCTTTCAACTTCAAACCTTGGTGGATGCCCAACGAATCCAGGACCACATTGCCCGGCTCTGTGCCCAAGCATCATCAGAGCCATAATGAGGAGTGGCGAAGAGATATGCTCCGATTTGTCGTTGGTGGTGGTGGCTTAACAGGCGTAGAATTTGCAGCCGAACTCGCTGATTATGTGAGCGAGTGTACTCGTAACTATGATGTGAACCCTAATGAAGTCGAGATCGTCATTGTCGAAGCAGGTAATCGAATTGTGCCATATCTTGAGGAATCATTTGTGGCACCTATACAGAGGAAGCTAATTGAAAAGGGCGTGAAAATTATAACCGAAACAAGAATCGTTAATCAAACATCCGATGCGGTTGCACTTTCATCTGGTGTAGTGTTGAGAACCAAAACTTTGATTTGGACAGGAGGTATTCGTATTAGTGATCTTGTTCGTGAAAGTGGAATGAAGGTTGGACAATTAGGACGAATTATTGTAGTTGAATTTCTTAGGGCTGAAGGTTATCCCTTCATTTATGCCATTGGTGACAATGCCCTTGCAATGAATCCCTACACAGGAAAACCTGTTCCTGCCGCTGCGCAATTTGCATTGCGACAAGGTCGATTAGTAGCGGACAATATTTATGCAGAGATTACTGGTGGCACGAGAAAGCCGTATCACCCTAAGGTTTGGGGAGAGATTGTTAGTTTGGGAAGACACCTTGCAGTTGGATGGCTGGCACTTCCTGTCTTAAGGAAAATCACATTTGTTGGTTTCTTAGGGAGTCTCCTTAAAACAGCTATTCAGGAGAAGCACATCTTTCTCTTAAGAAGGGAGAGCCGAAATTGGATAACATATTAACAATTTTATATCAAAGGAGAGCATCATGTCCAACAAGAAACAAAAAGATAAGAAAGAGCGTATGCTTGATGCGCCGCTGCTTTCATTTGAAATTGAAAAACATATCAAACAATTGAAAAATGAACCGCCGTGGGTATCTGGAGATCGAAACGCTATAACGCTTCTAAAAACCCCGCGACTGCGCGTCGTCTTGGTGGCGCTGCGAAAAGGCGCGAGTTTGCGAGAACACCATGCTAAAGGTCCGATTACGCTTTTTGTCCTTTCGGGTATAATCCGTTTTAGCGTGGGTGAACAGAAGTGTAAATTGGAAAGCAAGGACTTAGTAGCGTTGGATAAAGCGATTCCGCACGATGTCGAGGCAATGGAAGACAGTGCATTTCTGTTAACAATCGTTCAACCATAACTGCGACTTACAAAACATAGCAATAAGGAGGCAAGATCATGGAATTTAAGATTCCCCAACCATTGAAATTGGAGCATGAAGAGCTTCATGCGGAACTTGTCAAAACCACCAAGGCGGGTGGTAAGTTAGGAGACGCTGCCAAAGCCGTAGCGAAGATTTTACACCCGCATTTTGTGAAGGAGGAGGAATATGCATTACCACCGCTTGGATTATTGCCTCTCTTAGCAGAAGGTAAAGTCACGTCAGAGATGGGAAACGTCCTTACGATGACCGATAGACTAAAAGCAGAGCTTCCGCAGATGCTCGAAGAGCATAAAGCAATCGTTGCTGCGCTCAAGAATCTAGTTGATGTAGCAAAGAAAGAAAAGAAGATGGAATACGCATACTTTGCTGAAAAACTGATTTTGCACGCACAGAATGAAGAGGAAGTTTTATACCCTACAGCGATATTGATCGGTGAGTATGTGAAACTGAAGCTCAACAAATAAGACAACTTTGTCGGTTTGTCTTTTAACCCTCGATCGCCTTTAGGAATTCCCTTACAAGGAGGATACTACCAGTTTTCTCATAAATTCAATATGGATATCACGTGCCCATAGATAGTAAATCAATAAGCTTTTCTATTTATTAGACGCTTCCTTTAAGGTTGCCTCAAAATCCACAAATACACACCTTCTCTGTATTTCTCAGGACTCTAAGATGGCCGTATGCTGCAGTTTGTAAGTTTCATAATCTCGCTTGCAATCACCCTCATTCTAGTAGGGATAGGAGCCACTTATGGCTTCAGCTTTCAGGTCTATGCTGGAATGCTCATGGCTGGAGCCAAATTCATCATTGAGTTTATCAGGCTAATCCTTCATCCCTGAGGTGAAGGGATTGCAGTTTTAACAACTGAATAAAGGGAGGTGATAAAAAGAAAAGATTTATACACGGAGGTGATGCAAAGAGAATGGTTGATTTAGTACGGGCTGGGGGAGACTTGCTCTCCCCCTGACCCAAGAGGGCTTAAACAAATTTAAAACTAAACAAAGGAGGCGTTAAACCATGCGTTTACAGTCAATAGAAGAAGTGACCGGCCCCTCTAAAATAGGACCATAGCTTAAGTTAGATTTTAGAACTCTCAACTACATTGAGATGTCAAATTCCTAGAGCCCCTTGTGGGATTAACCCGAAGGAGATTTTATCAGTACACTGCCGTTGATGACTGTACAAGAATCAGAATACTGAGGATTTATGAAAGATGTAATCAAAAAAACTCTATTCATTTCGTAGACCACGCTCTATCTAAACTACCTTTTCCAGTTCACTCTATTCAAA
>JBLNAE010000328.1:0-3063 GCA_050259195.1 Ignavibacteriales bacterium | reverse complement strand
TTTGTGAGTTTATGAAATCCTTTCGCAGTGCTAAATACTATCATTGAGGGGTACCTCCTACCTGTATTTTACCCCTCTTCTTTTTACCTACTCCCCTCTCATATGTTTCTGAACCTATTCACCCAACAAGACTTTCATGCCAATGGACAGAGAACTGGATTTGACAAACCTGTATAATTAGTATAAAAAATTGCACTGAAACGGAGGGGAAAAATTGTTATTGCCAAAGTATGCTTTTGTAACAAAGGGTGTAGGGAAACATAAAGAAAAACTCACAAGCTTCGAGATGGCTCTTCGCGACGCAAAGATTGCAGAATTTAATCTGGTTAAGGTCTCAAGTATATTCCCGCCGGGCTGCAAGCTTGTGCCGCGCTCTTTAGGACTCAACCGTCTTAAACCCGGACAGGTAGTATATGTTGTAATGAGCGAAAACGTAACGAACGAGCCGCATCGCCTTATTGCCGCGTCTGTAGGCATCGCGATTCCTAAAAAATCAACCCACTATGGATATCTCTCTGAGCATCACGGCTTTGGTCAGACAGACAGTATGGCCGGAGACTATGCCGAGGATTTAGCCGCAGACATGCTTGCCACGATTCTCGGCGTTGAATTTGATCCCGACAAAAGCTACGATGAGCAGAAAGACATTTGGAAAATCAGTGGACACACAGTAAGGACAATGAATGTCACGCAGTCGGCTATCGGGGATAAAAACGGCCTTTGGAGCACTGTGATTGCGGCCGTGGTGTTTGTCACCTAGCAAAAATTGATAATAGTCTAAGACCCTAAAGTTTTATTAATTCTGGAGCATCTCGCGCGCAGCTTCTATGGTTTTTTCCGTAACCTTGAGTCCGCCAATCATACGTCCCAGTTCTTCAACTCGCTCATTGCCACTTAGCGCTTTGACCTGAACCTTGGTTTTATCGCCTTTGAACGTTTTTGTAACCCTAAAATGTGTATCGGCAAATTTCGCAACCTGAGGGAGATGCGTAATGCAGACTACCTGATACCTTTTTGAAAGATTCTTTATTTTTCGCCCGACCGTTTCGGCGATGGCTCCGCCAATTCCAGAGTCGGCTTCGTCAAATATGAGAACCGATCCTCCTTCTACTCTTGCGAGAGTCTCTTTAAGGACAAGCATTATTCGAGAAAGCTCACCGCCTGAAGCGACCTTTGTAAGAGGCTTCGGCTTCTCATCCGGATTTGCAGAAAAAAGAAAAGAGGCCTTTTCGCATCCGCTCCCGGAGATTACCTTCTCTTCGAACTCTACGGCAAACTTTCCGCTCTTCATTCCGACTCCGCCCAACTCCTTTTCAACTGCCAAGGTGAGTTTCTCTGCCGCCTCACGCCTTTTTACCGAGAGTTCGCGGGCGCAAACTTGTAGGTCGGATTCGAGGCGGTTGAGGTTATTTTTGAGTGTTTCCATTCTCTCTTCATTGACAGACATTTTTCCAAGCTCTTCTTCTATCTGCTTTCTTCTTTCCAGAATCTCTATAATTGTTCCGCCATATTTTCTTTTGAGCCTTTTTATCTCTTCGAGTCTATTCTCTATTGAATTTAACCTGTCGGGATTAAATCTCACGTCCGAGGCATAGTCCCTCAACGTAAATGCCGCATCCTGAATCTCGACAATCCCTTTCTCAATTGATTTTGCTACTTCCACTAACGTAATATCAGTCCTTGCCGCCTCTTCAATCTGGCTGCGAACTCTCTTTAGAATGTCGGAGACGGCTCCTTCACCTTCGTAGAGAATCTCATAAGCCTCCTGCGCTGTAGAATACAGCCTCTCGGCATTGGCGAGTTTTCTCTTTTCTTCTTCGAGTTTTTCGTCCTCATCCGGCAGAAGCCTTGCTTCATCTACTTCTCTCGATTGAAACCTTAAAAAATCCTCTCTTTCAATCTGATTTCTCAGGTTTCTCTCCAACTCTCCAAGCTCTTTTTTAATATCGGTTGCGTTCTGATAGATTTCGGAAACCCTTCGAGAGAGGCTCTTTAGCCCGCCAAATTCATCAAGCACTTCGAGATGGTTTTCTTCTCTTAGGAGGGTTTGATGGTTGTGTTGACTGAATATATCAATGAGGCCCTCTACGATTTGCTCAAGTATAAGGAATGTGGCTATGCTTCCATTTATAAACAATCGGCTTCTTCCCGTGCGGGAGATAATGCGCTTAATTAAAAGCTCATCACCTTCAGACTCAAATCCAAATGAAACGAGTTTTTCTCTTAGACTTATGTTTCCTTTGATGTCAAAGAGGGCTTCGATTTGAGCCTCATCTTTGTCTGATCTTACAATATCGGCTGAAGCCTTTTCGCCGAGTATAAGGTTTACTGCATCAACGATGATTGACTTTCCCGCCCCTGTTTCCCCTGTAAGAACATTTAGCCCCTCGCCGAAGCTAACGGAGAGTTCATCTATAATAGTGAAATTCCTCAAAGTGAGTTCAAGAAGCATTTGTAATAGTGTTCAGTTGGGTTTATTCACCACGAAGACACAAAGAAAAAACACAATCTTGGTGTTCCTTTGTGACTTGGTGTCTTGGTGGTTATTTGTATCGTATTCGATTAAAATATACTAATAATTTATTCAGGCCTCAAGAAAGCTCTTTAGCATTCCACCGATCTCTGAATCCTCAAGCTTCTCAAGCGCCCTTTTTTCAATCTGCCTTATGCGCTCGCGCGTGAGACTAAAATACTTTCCTATTTCATCAAGCGTGTAAGTGGCCTCATACCCTATTCCAAACCTCATCTTGAGTATGCGCTCTTCTCTTTCGGTAAGGGTGCAAAGGGCCTCTTTTATCTTTTCATTGAGAGTTGCCCTTGCCACCGCAGAGTCGGGAGTGAGAGAACCTTCGTCCGGTATAAAGTCAAGGAGAGTTGTCTTCTCTCCGTCCAATATCGGTGAATCTAGGTGTACCACGTCTTTTGTAGCCTCAAGCACCCGCTTAACCCCTTCAACAGAGATACCGGATTTCTGTGATATCTCCTCAGGAAACGGCTTTCTCCCCGTCTCTTTGTGGAGCATTGAGCTAATCCGATGCACCTTGCTTGCCTGCTCCAGCACAT
>JBLNAE010000327.1:0-11323 GCA_050259195.1 Ignavibacteriales bacterium | reverse complement strand
TGAAGGCACAATTGAGCTCGATAGAAGCAATGGAACAGAATTTAATGTTACATTTAAAGAAACAAATCCCAAGGAAAGGGCTTATACCTGATTGAAAGCCCGGATTATTTATTATTATTTCATCCCCATTTATAGAGAGATAGAGAGAACGTCAGATTAAATATTATCTAGCTCGGTTTTTTATTCTTTTGATCGTTCCCGAAACATTAATTCCGGGTCTCACAGCACCTTGCTTTTTCTTTATTCTCTTTCCGCTAGGCCTTAAAAAAATCTCCTTCCACCTACACTTTACCGTTCCGTCCTCATGCCCCGAATAGGCATAACAGCGCTCAATCTCTTTCCAGTTCCGAGACCCGTCTTGATTTGATCCATTTTGCTTCCAAAGGCATATTGAAAGGGACATTGGACACTTCTGAGGATGAATCACCAGATTCTTGCCTTTTTTTTTAACTTTAGCCTCTATGTTTTCTATAGTTTTAACCTCCAAAGCAAGGACAAAGTAATCTAAAAGGGAATGCTTTGCTCCTCGTCATTCGCTTGCAACGATGTTGCAGTATTAGACGCCGGGGAATTTAACATTCAATATCCATTCGCCGGTTCACCCCTTAAAACTCTTCCTCCACAATATACCCATCATTAAAGCCGAGTTGCCCCGTTCCTTCTCCGTTGATATGGCCGTGATGAGAGAGAATCTTCCCGCGAATCTCTTTTGAGATTTCAGGATGCTCTTTCAGAAAGGCCCTTGCGCTTTCTCTTCCCTGCCCCAACCTCTCGCCTTTGTATGAATACCACGCTCCGCTCTTCTCAATAATCTTTAGACCCGCTCCCAAGTCAATCAACTCCCCGTCCTTTGAAATCCCGTTTCCAAAGATAATGTCAAACTCTGCCTCTCTAAATGGGGGCGCAACCTTGTTCTTTACCACCTTCGCCCTCACCCTGTTTCCTGAAACCTCGGCGCCATCCTTCACCGCTCCTATACGCCTTATATCAACTCTAACGGATGCATAGAACTTCAGGGCAGTGCCGCCCGTTGTGGTCTCCGGGTTTCCATAGCCGCCTATTTTCATCCTTGTCTGATTGACGAAGATTAGGATGGATTTGGACTTGCTCACGGTAGATGTGATTTTCCTCAGCGCCTGAGACATAAGCCTTGCCTGAAGTCCCATGTGGACATCTCCCATTTCGCCCTCTATTTCTGCCTTCGGGACAAGAGCCGCAACAGAATCGAGAACTATGACGTCAACGGCTCCGCTCCTTACAAGCGTATCAACGATCTCAAGCGCCTGTTCGCCGTAATCGGGCTGTGAAATAAGGAGCTTTTCTACCTTAATTCCAAGCCTCTTGGCGTAATTCATATCGAGTGCATGTTCAACATCAATAAAAGCCGCCGCCATTCCTCCAAGCTTCTGAGTCTCGGCTATAACGTGTAGGGCAAGTGTGGTTTTCCCCGAACCTTCAGGGCCAAAAATCTCAATCGTTCTCCCCCTCGGAAGTCCTCCTACTCCCAGAGCCAGATCCAGGCCCAGAGAACCAGTTGAGATTACTTCAATCTCAGGGATTTCAACCTCCTCTCCAAGACACATAATAGCGCCCCGTCCAAACTGTTTTTCAATCGAGCTTATCGCAATCTCAATTGCCCTTTCTTTGTTTTGGCTAATCTTTTCCATTTTTCCCCTCTCTTTTTTGATTTTTATGATTTGTTTATTCAGTAGGGGCGACCGGCCGGTCGCCCCTACAATCATTAATAACAATCCGTAAATCCACAGCTATGGCACGTAGAGCAGCCGCCCTGAAAGATAAGACCCCCTTCCGTATTGCAATTTGGACAATCCTCAAAATAGATTAAGTCTTCCGGCTCCCTCCTGCGTTCATCCACAAAGTTTCTAATCAGGATTTGTGCCACGGCTCTGGGAATGGATGCCGCCATTCCGTCCGATGAGGAGGACTTATCAATAGATTGAAGCTCCTCTGCTATGTTTTTGACCTCCGTCCCGCTCTTGAGGGCAAGAGAAACAAGCCTTGCTATAATTTCGCAAGTAGCCCCGAGCCTGTAGTCAGATTTACCCGTACGCACCAATATCTCAAACGGCTTTCCCCCTAACGTGTTTACTGTAACGCAAAGGTTCCCGCACATCGTCTCAACAAACTCCGTAAGCCCTTCAAGAACCTGAGGTCTTTCGGCAGTATTAATCTGTGTCGTGGTCTCAATGATGTTGAGTTTCCGAATCATGCCCTTTCTCGTTTCAATTTCAACCTCCGCTCCTTCCTGGGGCTTTGGGATTTCTTCAGTATGAAAGCCATACCACTTACCGCCGAGTTTCACGCCTCTCTCATTCGCCTCCTCTACAATCCCTCGAATTCTCATCATCAGGTTCCCTCCACTCTTGATCAATTATTTGTCTCATCCCGAAAAAATGTCCTGTAGAATTTGAACTTAGCCCTTAAATCCTTAATCGCCTCCTCTACAGTCCTCTTTCTGCTCTCCAAGAACTTGAGCTCAGTCTTAATTGATGTAAGCTCGGATTCCAGAGTCTGGAGCTGATATGCTCCTTCTTCAATTTCTATCTTTAAATCCTTCATCTTTCCCATTCTTAACTCCTTTTAGTTCGATGCGCGCTGCCGCAACGGAACGGAAGCGACCACGAAAGCGTTACAAGAGCTTTCGGCTAACACTAACTGTGAGGCTCACGGTCAATGTCAGCTAGAAGCTTCGATGGTCGCTTCTGTATAGGAGCTTTCAGCCAATACCGGCTATGGCTACTTCGGTCAGCGGCGTCCAACTTTTCCTCACGCCGAATCTTTGAAAGGAGAGTGAATGAAAGCATGAGGATGTGCTTGCATATACTCTCGTTGGTGAAGAAGTAATCGGGACAGTGACAGAACGCCTCCGACTCATTAATGGCAACCCCGTAATCCTTCCCGTCCTTATTTGAGACGTATGCCCTGACCTCGTCATCTTTCTGCTCAAGCCCCCTCACCCTGTAGTCTCCATAGAAAATACCGGCTAAGGCTCTTTCCAATCTCTCTTTGTCGGCTCTTTCAATCAAGCCCATAAACCTCTTTGCTTCCACTCGATTAATCCTCCCTCTCAGTGCTCTCCTGGAGCTTAAAGGTCTGTGATGATTTTTCTCTAGAATCACGGTCGGACCCGTTTTCTTCTTCTCTCACCCCACGCCAGACCCAACCTTCAAGCTCTTTAGCAACCTTAAACAGGCCCTTGGACGTAATCGGCTTTGTATGCGACTTAAGAATCTCTGTAGCGGTGTTAAGGCATGCAAGACGCGTGACTATAACCTGGCGGTCAAAGCTCCTTTTCCCCTTTTCCGCATAATAATTGCCCTCTTCCACTCTGCCTGAGTTAATTCCAGAACCCTGTCGAGGGGTCGAACCATTCACCCTATCCTCTCCTCTATCCGATGGCTGACGGGAGAGTGATTTAAATCTCATTATCCAGTCTCCATTAACATCAACCCTTATCTCGTCTCCCTCATTTAATTTGGGAGCATCTTCCTCCATATATTTCGAGTAGTTATACCACCTGCCGTCAATCTTCACCCCTTTAGAGTTTATCTTCTCTACAGTTCCCCTTACTTCTTCCATGGCTTTTAGCCTCCTTTTAAATTAGCTCGATGCGTGCTACCGCACTTTGCATCCCGCATTACTATTTAAATTGTTTTTAATTTAGTAGCGACAAGCTCTACAAATGCCTTTTTCTTTTTCATCTCTCTGAATTAAAGGAGCTGAACAAATACAGCACCTTTCGCTCTTCAGGACTGCAAGCTTAAGCCCAATTTCACGCCCCTCTTTTTCTAGCCTCTCCATTTCTGCACAAATCCAATCAAACTCGAATTCCAGCCTCTCTATTTCTGTCATCCTCTCAATCTCATTTTGAGGCAAACTTCTTTCTAATGAGCCTTTGAGCCTTGCCATTAAATGCTCCTCCAAAATTAATAATCGCACCTTGGGCAAAGGTGCGTTGGCAATCCGTTCACATCCAAAGTCAAAACGCAATGAGAGCTACACCTAAAGCAGTGGTGAGGTTTTGCTCCCTCACTACGATAAAGAACGCGATTCCTAGCCTTCCTGTATGCTCTACGTAGAGCCTTTCGATAACCCTTAAATCTCTCTTCATCCAAGCTCTTATTTACCCTTGCTACGCCCATTTCTACTCACCTTTAACGACTTCATTGAAACTAATGAATAAGCTTTTATTGTATTCAATGAAGCTGTTAAAGTCAAGAGGGAATTTATAATTTCTGGAAAAAATTAATTGAGTTTTAGCAGTAGGTTGTGAATCATCCTAAAGAGAGAAAAACTACACCTGTCCGTTCTCTTGACTTAAAATCATATTTATCTTATTCTGTGCTACAATTGCAAGAGTTCGCAGTTAACACACCTTTTTTAGGACACTAGACCGCAAAAATACAGTTTAATACATAGTTAGCCGCCCAGAAGATGAAAAGAGTACTGCAGATAGAGACAAAAAAAGAGGGCTGTATGATCGCTTTAGGCTTGACGAATATCTGGATGTTTTGTTCCTGTCGTCACCCCTCTCCATCTGGCGTGGGGCGGCTGATTCTTGCATTGATATTTTCGTATCTGAGAGGGATGTGAACGTGGGACGTTCCAATCGCAACAACGTCGGCCGTCATCGCTCCAACCGTGCTGACCGCCTCAGCGAGCAGCTTCTCGGGGTCGTACGTCAACTCTCCTACGTATACACCCTAGAGGAGGTGACAACGATCGTTCGCCGCGCCGTCCATCAACTCACGGGCACCGACGGCGCCACGTTCGTGCTGCGCGAGAGAAACCTGGTTTACTACGTCGATGAAGATGCAATCGACCCACTCTGGAAGGGCCACCGCTTTGACATCCATGCGTGCATCTCGGGGTGGTCCATTCTGAACCGAAAGGCCGCCGCGATCGAGGATATCTATTTAGATCCACGCATCCCTATCGAGTCCTATCGGACAACGTTCGTCAAAAGTCTCGTCATGGTTCCGATCCGTTCCGAAGATCCCTGGGGGCCATCGGTGCGTACTGGGCCAAGCGACGAAGACTCAGCAAGCAGCAGGCGGGCGTGCTACAAGCTTTGGCAGACGCAGCGGCGCTGGCCTTCGCAAACGTCGAGCACCGGCAAGCGTTCGACGAGCCTGACAAACACAGGACCTCAACGGCAACGGCTGGGCTGCTAGAGGCAGCGCCGCGACTTCCCACGCGCGAAATCTTTTATCGGGTGATCGTCATCGGCACTTCGGCCGGAGGGATAGCCGCACTCCTAGCGCTCTTAAGCCGACTGCCCGAAGACCTAGCAGCACCTGTCTTCCTTGTACTTCACACATCGCGAAGTGGAGCCTCCAAGCTCTCGGAGGTCTTGAGCCGAGCCGGCGCGCTGCCTGTGAGCTATGCCCAAGACGGGGAGCCAATCCGGCCGTGAAGATGCATGGCGGCACGACCATCGTGCAGGATCCTATGGAAGCAACTTACCCGCAGTTGTGCCGCACGGCAGTGAAGTATGTGAAGGTAGATCATATCTTGACGCTTTCCGAGATCGCCGCCCTCTTGCTCCGCTTGGTGATTCAGCCCGCGTGGAGGAAGTTTGCCCAGGGGCAGCCTCAGGCCCACTTTGCAAGGCGCAACCAGGACAAGTGCTAATCACGGGATGGAGCCGACGCCCTCCAGCGTCCGCTGCGCTGCGGCTTCCAGGCGCGGCTCATTCGTGGCGTTAGGCTGTCTCGGATATACTGAGAAGCATCATTAGGAGACGGGAACCGTTGGCATATAACTTATTTCGCAAAAGGAGGAGAACAAAATGAGAATGCTTTTAAACGTCCGAATGCCGCATGAACCCTTTAACAGCCTTGTTAGAACAAAGAAAGCGGGAAAGATTCTCAGTAAGATTCTCAAAGAGATTAAGCCTGAAGCAGTATACTTTACAGAACACAATGGGATGCGCACGGCTGTAATAATCATTGATGTTGCTGAGCCTTCCCGTGTGCCATCCTTTGCTGAACCCTTCTTTTTGAACTTCAACGCCGATTGTGAATTCCGTATTGTAATGTCGCCGGAGGATTTGGGTAAAGCCGGGCTTGAAGAGCTTGGAAAGAAATGGGGTTAGATACGAAAAGCTCTTCTCGTCTTATAAAGAGTAGGGGCAATCCTTGTGATTGCCCTAATATTGAGCGAACACAAGGTTCGCCCCTACATCAAATATGTCCTATTTTATTTATTCGGCAAAACCTACATCTTTTAGAATCTTTTGATGATCGAAGGCGAGTTTTATAAATTTTACTTCCTCTTTTGAAAATATTTTTACCTCTTTTGTCTCTACACTGGTCGTTAGTGTACCGCCTACAGGAACACATAAAAAGCAGACCGAGACAAAATGTCCCCTTGGGTCTCGGTTGGGGTCCGAATATACTCCTGCAAGTTTTTCTATTTTTATATCGAGTCCGGTTTCTTCTTTTGCCTCTCTCATTAATGCAATCTCAACAGTTTCTCCATATTCAACTATTCCGCCAGGAAGTGCCCAGTGGTCTTTATAAGGATCGAAACTCCTTTTTACCAAAACTACCCCGTCATTCGTTAATATTATAGGGTCTACCGTAAGCGTGATTGTCTTTTTCATTTAGAATTTTCAACCTCTAGCCGTGAATATATTGATGGATAAAATCAGCCGTGAAAACATATTTAGAGATTGGAAGAAATTGTAATTCATGAAATTTAAAAGCTGTCCTAGTATACAATAAGCCTTTATCTTTTCAAATTGCCTTGAACCTCGGTGATGGCTAATCTAAACTGATATGCAGGATTGATAAATAGAGGTGATTAATATGAAGATAGCGGTTGGGAGCGATGAGCGCACATATCTAACAGATTTCATTATTGAGGAATTGAAAAAAAGGGGGATTGATATTGAGCTTCATGGCCCACTAGCCGGAGAACCAATTCAGTGGGCCGAGGTGGCCGAAAAGGTAGCAGAAAGGGTCGCAGATAGGGTATGTGACCAGGGAATACTCTTTTGCTGGACAGGAACGGGAGTTAGCATTGCGGCAAACAAGGTGCCCGGAATCAGAGCCGCGCTCTGCGCCGACGCTGAAACCGCGCGAGGCGCAAGAAAGTGGAATGATGCAAACATACTTGCCATGAGCCTGAGGTTGACCTCCCCAATCGTGGCTAAAGAAATACTCGAAGGCTGGTTCAGTGAAAGCCTGGAAAAAGAGGAAGCGCCAAACGTTGAGAAGGTAAAGGCCATCGAGGAGAAGTACAGCCGTTAAGATTGGGGTAATTATCCCCTCTGATAAAGAGCAGCCCAGAGAATGAATTCGCAGAAAAAAAATGGATAGACCTGTTCTTATGAGGCTATGACCATCACCTGTGCAGGCAGTTTCGGTCTTTTGTAGTACAGTTTCAACTGCTGTAATCAATTCATAAGACCCTTTCTACTCCGGCAGTTCTCAGAACTTCATAAACTTGGCTACAACCATTTTATGAATTAAAATAGCTTGTTATTTCAAAGTGCTTTGGAGGAAAGATGAGAAGGGAAAATTACAACGTAGCCATAGTTGGAGCCACCGGCGCGGTCGGACAGGAGATGGTTCAAATATTAGAAGAGAGAAACTTCCCTGTGGGAGAATTGAGACCCATCGCGTCTGAAAAGTCCCAGGGAAAGGATTTGGAATTCAAAGGTGCCCCAATAAAGGTCCAAAAGCTCGATGAGAACTCATTCAGAGGCGTTCATATCGCTCTTTTTTCGGCAGGAGCGTCAAGAAGCAGGGAGTTTGCCCCAAAAGCGGTTGAGGCCGGAGCTGTTATTGTTGACAATAGCTCTGCATTTCGCATGGAGCCAGACATCCCTCTGGTCATTCCAGAGATTAATAGCCATGCAATTTCAGATTACAAAAGGCGCGGCATTATTGCCAATCCAAACTGCACAACTGCTGTAACCCTGATGGCGTTAAAACCGCTCCACGACATATCAAGAATAAAAAGGGTTGTCGCTTCGAGCTATCAAGCTGTCTCAGGCGCAGGGGCAAAGGCCATTGAGGAACTTCGTCTCCAGACCCTCTCCTGGGCAAACGGAGAACCCATGAAGGCTGATGTTTTTCCACATCAGATAGCATTCAACCTTCTCCCACACATAGACACCTTTCTCGAAAATGGATACACGAAGGAAGAGATGAAGCTTCACAATGAAACCAGAAAGATCTTGGGAGATAATTTGATTCAGGTGACTGCAACAACAGTAAGGGTGCCCGTCTTTCGCGCCCACTCCGTTTCGGTGAACATTGAGACAGAGAGAAAAATCGCAATTCAGGAGGCGCGAAAGGCTCTTAGTAATTTCCCCGGAGTCAGGGTTGTAGATGAGCCTCAGAATTTCAAATACCCGATGCCGATAGATGCGGCGGGAATGGACGACTGCCTTGTGGGAAGAATAAGAGAGGACTACACAGTCCCGGCAGGGCTCAGTTTCTGGGTTGTTGGCGATCAGCTTAGAAAAGGTGCGGCATTAAATGCCATTCAAATCGCCGAGGTTTTGATAAGAGAATATGTTTAATCGAATCCTCCAGGGCTTAAAAGAGTCTCTAAGTAGGAGAAGAAAAAAGAATTTTACAGAACTGCCCTCAGGCATAGAAGTCGGTTTGGCAAAATACTTAAAGCCCGGTGAAGAGGTACTGTTCACACTCCTGGATTTCAGGGCGATATACAAGGCTCCAACATGGATGGGCAGTAACACATTTTTTAACTCCTGGTTTATACTGACAAGTTCAAGAATAATCATCGCAAAGAACTCATCCACATTTAACAGATTTAGAGATATTCCACACAACACCATAGACCAGATTCATTACGAAACAGGGATACTGGATTCCAAATTAACAATCCACTCACCGGGCACAGTAGACATAATTGAGTTCCTGAGAGAATCAAAAATGTACCGTGAGGATTTGGATATGAGGGTAAAGAGAGCAATAGAAGAGGCTAAGAAAGCGGAAAAACGCGCGGAAGTTTCTGATACCATATTTTGTTCCCAGTGCGGAAACAAAATCCCCAAAGAGAGTAAATTCTGTTCCGAGTGCGGCAGGGGTATTAAAAGCCTACCTTGATTTCCCTTACGACTCCAATATAATTGAAGAAAGGAAGCGGTGAAGGAGGCTCCATTCATGATACACGGCTCAATCGTTGCCATTGTAACCCCATTTAAGAACGGAAAAATAGACGAAAAATCGCTCAAAGACCTGATTGAGTTCCAGATAGAAAACGGCACGCACGGAATAGTTCCATGCGGCACAACGGGCGAATCCCCTACCCTCTCGCACGAAGAGCACGAATATGTAGTCGAATTGACGGTGAAAGCGGTAAAGAAAAGAATTCCCGTCGTGGCGGGAACGGGTTCAAACAGCACTGAGGAGGCTATAAGGCTTACAAAATTCGCAGAAAAGGTAGGAGCTGACGCCGCGCTTCTCGTTGTTCCGTACTACAACAAACCCACTCAGGAAGGACTCTATATCCACTTCAAACAAATAGCGTCCGAGGTAAATATTCCGATTATTCTCTACAACATTCCCGGAAGGTCCGGAGTCAATATGAATCCCGAAACCATAGCGAGATTGGCAAGGGATTGCAAAAACATAATCGGCGTAAAAGAGGCATCCGGCTCGGTTCAGCAGGCAAGCAAGATTCTCTACCTATGCGGAATGGATTTCATTCTCCTTTCAGGAGAAGACGCGCTCAATTTCCCTCTTCTCACAATAGGAGGAAGGGGTTTCATAACTGTCACTGCAAACGTTGCACCCAGAGACGTTGCCGAGCTTTATAACTCATATAAAAGAGGAGAATTCAACCAGGCAAGAGAATTGCACTACAAGCTCTTTCCTCTAAATGAAGCCTTGTTTCTTGAGACAAATCCAATTCCCGTGAAAGTGGCGCTGAGCGTTATGGGAAAGGTGAGAGACGAATTTAGGCTGCCTCTTTGCTCAATGTCACCCGGAAACTTAGAGAAATTTAAAACTGCTTTAAAAGAATACGGACTTATATAAAACATTCTTTTTCCATGAATATTTACAATGGGTTAGGATTGTCTAAGTCTTCACTGGTAGTCAAATTGGTAGTCAAACTCTCAAAATTTGCTAAATCTTCCATAGCTCTCTTAACTGAATCCTTAGGATGCACATACATCATGCTCATAGTGATACTTGAGTGCCCCAACACTTTAGAGATAGTCTCAATCCCATGACCTTTTTCAGCCAGCCGTGTTCCACAGGTATGTCTCAGGTCGTGGAATCTGAGGTCTTTTATACCTAGCCTCTTACACAATGTACTGAAGCGTATAGAGATGGTGCTCGAGGTCACATCCATTGCTTCGGGAAACACGTACTCACTGCCTCCACATCTCAACTTTGCCTCCAATAAAAGTTGTCGAAGGTTGGTACTCATGGGAATAATCTGGGTTTTCTTATTTTTTGAGTAGATGGCATCCACTGTAATTGTGTTGGCACCTAAATCAATACATTTCCATGCAAGGGTCCTAATCGAGTTCAGTCTTATCCCTGTGAGTATCGCTATCCTTATCATGCTCTTTAGTGGTTCTCCACCATTAGCTAGGAGCAAATTCTCTTCATCCAGTTATAGCACCCTGCTTTTCTGATTGTTTACTGGGAGAAGCCCAGAGATAGAAACAGGATTATTAGCGTAGAACTTATCGCATCTCTTGGCATAGTTGAATAAGTGCCTAACAAAACTCAGTGCTTTATTTATAGTAGCGGGTTTCTTGCCCTCTTGTGTCATCAGGGATTTGTAATCTTCTACATCAGCAGAATTTATCTCCGAGAGCTTCTTAGCCCCAAATACCTTAGCAAAGTTCTTTACGCACTCCTCAGCTTGTTTCCAAGCCCTATTTTATTTTATATCTTTCAGGTATGAAATAAATTTTGAGATGAACTCATCAAAGGTAGGTATCTCGGCTTGGAGCATATCCCACTGACCTAACTTGACCTTACGTTTCAAATCTTGCTCTACTTCTCTTGCCACTGCCTTCGTCATCTCACCCACCTTTTCTATACTTCTCTTAATCTTCTTACCACCAGGTAACCCAACCTCTACATACCAGTAGAGTGATTTCTTACCGTCCTTACTGACTATGGTTCTTTTATAGACTGACATAGTTACTTACCTCCTTTCTTTAGGATTTTGTCTTTTACATCTTTCGGTTAATGCTTCTCCAAATACTCAATTATTGCTTCTCTCACAATCTGAGCAGGTCTCATCTTCAGATACCATTGGGATTGATGGAGCATCTCCACAAACTCCGCGGGTGCTTTTA
>JBLNAE010000326.1:0-11283 GCA_050259195.1 Ignavibacteriales bacterium | reverse complement strand
TTAAGACGGGAAAACCACAGAATGAAAGTAAGCATAATGAGGAACCTATTTTTGATGTTCTGTACAGAGACCCTGTTAAGCTCGAAGGGTTCATGAGGGCTATGGCGGGACTATCTGCTAGAAACTTTGAATCATTTGCAGAAAGGTTTGATTTCTCAAAGTATAAAACCCTCTGTGATATAGGTGGGGCAACGGGTCAGCTCTCAATACTCGTTGCAAAAGCTAATCCGCATATACGATGTATTTCATTCGATCTCCCAGTAGTAGAGCCAATTGCTAAAAAATATATACAGGATTCTGGTGTTGCCGACCGTGTAAAAACTGCATCCGGAGATTTCTTCAAGGCTCCGCTGCCCAATGCCGATATTATAACAATGGGTATGATACTCCATGACTGGAACCTGGAGAGGAAAATGCACCTTATAAGGGCGGTATATGAGGCACTTCCAGAAGGTGGGGCATTTGTGGCGATTGAGAATATTATAGATGACGCCAGGCGTAAAAACGTATTTGGCCTTATGATGTCTCTTAACATGATGATTGAGTTTGGCGATGCGTTTGATTTCACAGGTGCGGATTTTTCAAGGTGGTGTATAGAGGCGGGATTTAAGGACACTCAGGTTTTGCCACTAGGTGGACCTGCAAGCGCTGCAATCGCCTATAAATAATAAATGGAGAACCGAATTTAGTTGGGAACAGGGAAACCTTTAGCAATGTATAGGGTGATTATCTGGGAGAAATTCTGTATAATCAACCGTTAGGCTTTATTTCCCATTATAAGGAGGAGTGCTATGCCAAGATACATTATAGAGCGAGACATTCCGGAGATCGGTTCGGCTGAGCGCGAGGCCCTGCGCGAGGCCGCAGAGAAATCCAATACGCTACTTGCAGAAATGCATGCGGAGAAAAAGAACATTCAGTGGGAGCACAGCTATGTTGCGAATGACAAGATCTTTTGTGTTTATATTGCCGACAACGAGGCATTAATTCGCGAGCACGCTCAGCGCAGCGGTTTTCCTGTCACAAAGGTGACCGAAGTGCGGAAAACGATTGACCCAGTAACAGCAGAGGGCTAGCAACCTGCAAGTTGTCTGACGCTAAGCAATAGCTCAGTCTATAATACATGCGCAAGGAGCAATCTATGTTGTGGCGCACCCGGCTAACGGAGCGATATGGAATTGAGGTTCCATTCGTTATTGGAATGCTTACTCATTATGAAACAAATTCTATCCTGAATTTTTAACGCTGAGCCAAAATTACAATTATCTCTCATCGCTAAAGATTTCTCTCGCTAATTTTTCCCCATTTATTTGTAAAACCTCTAACAGATCAAACTCCTTACTTTTAATTCCATTTGAAAAGTAGAGTTTTGTTTTTATAATGAAATTTTCGGGATTGTCGAATGTCCTTTTTGTAACTCGAATTGAGACTAGACGTATACTTGTCTGTGCATCTTGGAATAAAGGGCTTTCATTTGGAATTGAGAATATACTGTGACTTCCAGTATTCTGGTTAAGAAATATTTTTTCATTTACTGACTGTAGAGCATTCTGGAGTAAGAAGTTAGGTATTTTTATCTCTAGTTTATACCTATCTTCGATTGAATTACTTTCGTTTTTTACTAATACATTAATTTCAAAAAAAATATACTTGTAATTGCCTCGCCCTCCTGCATATCCCCTGTTTTGGCAGGATAAGTTAACAATTGAGAGGTCGGTCTTCTGCAATCGATTATATAAATTACGAACTTCATATTCTTCCATAGGAACAGATTCAAAGTTATATCTCCTATAGTATCTTTTATCACTCGTCATATGAGGGGCTTGGTTGCTCTCAGGTATTTTTATTACATACACTGTCTTACTTACATCGTTTTCAAATCTAACAGGAATTATCAGAACTCCGTCAATTTTTCTGTGAATATTCGAGTGAATTACTTGCTCAATCCATTCCTTTGTAAAATTACTTCCATCAATAAAAGAAAGTGATTCTGCAACATGGTTGTTTTCTCTTATGCCGTAAACAATTATTCCTCCTTCAGAGTTTGCAAAAGATGATACATCTTTAGCTAATTCTTTTTTCTTTTGTTCCTGAGTTCCAAGAGAGTCACTTGACTTAAAATCGAGGTTAATTGTCTCTTCAGCCTTATTCGAGATTAAGTTGTTTATGTCTTGTTCTGTATATTCTTCTTTAGAAAAGAAATCCTTCATTTCCAGTATCAAGTTTATTCTAAATTTATTCCTTTGGCTACATCATCTACTTTGCCTCCACACTCCCCTAATCCACGGTATTGTCTCACGAAGAGGCTCAATGAATCCGTACGTGTCAAAGTGAGTTACACCTTCTACAATCTTAAGCTCTATCGGAGCATTTCTCTTTCTGAGAAGTTCTACGGCTTTCAGCGCGTATTCAATCGGAAATATCTCATCATCCCTGCTGTGAATGACATAAATCGGGATTGACCAATCCACATTATTGATGGCTTCCGGTGGTCTTGCGGAAATGGGCAACGCTCCTCCGAATTCACTCTGATTCCTTGCCGCGATGTACCATGTCCCAATTCCGCCAAAGCTGTATCCGGCAATTAGAGTTTTGCTCTTTTTGATTTTATATTGATTCAGAAGCCACCTGTGCAACTCCATAACATAGGCCTCGCTTACTTGATCATCCCAACGGTCTGAAGGACAATCGGGTGAGACGATGATCGCTCCCAAATCACCGAATGCAGGTATCCCCAAGCCGGACAAAATTTCCCATCCCTTAAATGGATAAAACGGTCCTTTCCAGTGAAGCAACATTATCAATGCTGGTTCTTTACCTTCGGTTGAAATCTCAGAAATGTAGATTGTATAACGCCTATCGTCAGAAAAAACCTGTTTATACACGCCTGGTTTTTTTATGGACTGATTCATCTCATACACCTGCAAACATTTTTTTATAATACCGGTACCAGTCGCTCTGGAATCGTTCTTCGGGATCGTATTTCTTTTTTAACTGAAGGAATTCCGGAAATTGCGAGTAACAAGCTTTAACCTGCTCGGATGTGGCAAATTTATGGTTCGTAAGGTAGTAGCTCCCTCCACGTCGAACTGCCATGTCTATAAGCCGGCGGTATGCCTGACGGGTTCGTTCCACACCTTCAGGACTATGTACGGTGTGGACGTTAAAGCTCATGCGCGCGTAAGGCTTTCTTGCATAGGCTAAAAAGCTCTCATCATCCTGCTGTATTATTCCAATATCTCCAAAAATCAAATCCACACGGTTCTTACGAAAGTCCTCACGAACCTCACTTGCAAAATCCGCAATCGCTTCCTTTGGGACATAGACCTCCGTTGTGATGTCGGATGACTCAGGGGTGCCGAGCATTTGATCGAGTATATGATGGTAGCCTTTAACGTACAATCCCATCTGGTGGGTGTCCGACCACGAGAGCTTGCCGGAGGTTAAAAGATAGTGGCTGGATACCTTCTGGAAATACTGCCCTTTGTCGGCATGAGCCAGATAACGGAAATTTATCCATTTGTCATTGGGAAGCTGCTCTTCGTAATCGGGTACCGGCTTTGACGTGTCCACAGGGCGGTAGCACACGAATATTCCTTTCCTGAGAAAATCGTCCGATTCTGGATTGGCATTGTAAAGGAAAGTGCCATAAAGGAAGTCGCCTGTGATGCGCTCCTCGTATGCTTGCGTCAAATCCTCTACACTTATAATCTCAGCAACGCGCTCGACCTTTTGCCGGGGAACCAGGCGCAGTGTAACGGAGTAAATAATCCCGAACAAACCGTAGCCGCCAATGGCAAGTCGAAATAATTCGGTATTCTCGTGTCTGCTGCATCTCAGCTCCTTTCCATTTGCGTCAATTAGAACAAAGGATTCAACATCCTGAATGAACGGTTTCATTCGGAGTCCCTGGCCGTGCACATTGGAGCCGAGACTCCCGCCTATGGAGAGCCAATCGGCTGTCTGCTTTTGGGCAATTCCCCACTGCTTTAGCTGATTTTCCTGTGTCTTGAGCAGGTAGCTGATGAAAATTGGCCACTGGATCCCGGCTTCGAGCTCGATAGTGCCCTCTTCAGGATTGAAATTGAGCACCCGGCTCATTACTGTCGTATCAATTAGAATTCCGTGGGTGGCAAACTGCTGCGCCCCCATAGCATGCCTGGCACCGGCGATGCAAATCGCCTTTCCTTCGTGGCGTGCGGTGTGTATGGTTTTCCCAATCGCATCAATGGAATTTGGGTAAACGATGCGGTCTACAACAGTTGGGTTAAGCCCCGTGTGAACATCGTTGACCAGGACACCTCCAGGTTCTTTGACTATGACCCCTTTGGAATTTGTTTCGGGTTTGGTTGTCTGGCGCGCGCAACCGACAGGCAGTATCCCAATAAATCCAGACGCTCCTAAAACCGCCTTCAAAAAACCTCTTCGATTCAATGTAGCCTCACTTTCGTGACATTAGAGCAGTTTGTACTTGGGTGCGCCGCAGTCAATTGAATAATGCGAGATTGCTTCACGGAGTTTACACTGAGCAAGGCGAATGTGTTCGTAATGACCAGTTCAGTTTGTCATTGCGAGAATCGAAGCGACGAAGCAATCTGTCTTTACTATGTGTCGTACCCAATTGAAAATGTAGTAAAATCGCGAAAATAATAGTGTCTTTTGTATTACCACCATTCCCTCAAAATCGAAAGACAAACACTTCTCTCTTGTAAGCTTCTTGAGAAAAAAGCTTTTGGTTTTATTTATTTTCGTTTTCTTTATAGGGGATGTCTTTAAGTTCAACAATATAGCCATGAATCTCGGTGTTCCCAATGTTCTCTACGGTATGCTTTACCGGACCTACCCATAGTGTTTCCCCTTGTTTTCCCTCAAGTACTACGTCTTTGCCATTGGGATAGCCGATTTTGACTTTAGTAGGAGTTAATTCGATGTGCACAGTAGCAGGATGAGTATGCATTTCCTGTTTGTCACCGGGTTTCATCCTAAATTCGAGAACCCGCACGTGCTCATTTTCCATCAGCACTTTAAACTGCTCCGGTGCCACCTTTACCACATCCTGAGCTACTGCTGATTCAGTAACGAAGAACAACATCAATGTAGCCATCACGCCGATAATAAGATAATATGAGTTTCTCATTATTGATTCCTCCTTATCTTTTAGAAGACCTTTTGGTTTTCGTAGACTATAATCCTTATATCATAAAGGTTTTTATTTCGCAATTTGTGAAGCACTGACAAAAGAGAAATTGCAAGAGCGTTTTTTGAGGTATAATCTTGCATATTTTCCCCTTCGATGAAAAACTCATTGAATCGTCTTCTCAGCGTATTAAAAAAATTCATCCTTTATTTTCTTGTCATCACAATTGCCTGGGTTGTTATTTACCGATTTGTTAATCCTCCCATTACGCCGCTGATGGCCATATGCTATCTTGAGAGTGGCGGCAAGAATAAATCAATTAATAAAAAATGGGAGGATTATGAACATATTTCTGAGAATATGGCACTGGCGATAGTTGCCGCGGAAGACCAGAATTTTTTCGAGCACCATGGTTTTGATATAGAAGCCATTGAAAAAGCGGTTCATAAAAATAAGAGAGCCAAAAGGATTAGAGGAGCAAGCACCATAAGTCAACAGGCGGCGAAAAATGTGTTTTTGTGGTCATCAAGAACTTGGCTGAGAAAGGGACTGGAAGCTTATTTTACATTTTTAATTGAAACATTATGGGGTAAGAAGCGAATACTTGAGGTTTACCTAAATGTAGCTGAGATGGGCGATGGAATATACGGCGCGGAGGCTGCTGCACGGGTGTATTTTAAAAAACCTGCTATGAATCTGAACAAAGGGGAGGCTGCACTAATAGCGGCTGTGTTGCCGGACCCAAGGACAATGTCTTCTGCTAAGCCGTCGGCATATTTATATAAGAGACAAGAATGGATTATTGAGCAAATGAATAATCTGGGTAGCATCAAATTCTTAAGTGAAAAAGAATAGTTTGCGGCGATGAACTGTATCCCTATCCACGTGGAATTTATGGATGACACTATTGCATCGCTTTGCCTCCGATTCTCAAACCCAGGCGGCCTTGAGGAATTGGCGTTCGGCATCCGTGCAGGCGTTGCATTTCTCAGAACCGGAGGCATAGATGCCGCTCTTACGTGGTACTCATTCGGCAGTGCCGCCGTCATCCGGGCTGCGGCAACCTCACCCCCTTACGTTTAAATCAAGTTATAGATGAGCACAAATATATAGCGTAAGTTGGGCATGGTTTTCTGCAGTTCTAACTTTGCATCCATTGTGCTGACATGATGGGTGAGAAATTTATTGTAATGCTCCGCTACGCGCACGAATTCTTGGAAATTGATTATTGCTGGGTTGTAGACCGTAAGGGGCCGGACATTTTTCTTGGCTCCCTCGATTTTGATGTTTTCTCCATCTAAAGTGGCAAGAAACCACCGTTCGGAATCGGGCAGGGGCAATTCAATTCCATCGCCAATCTTTGACCTGAGTTCGTTCCACTCCTGTTCCTTACTTTCGCTAAAGTCAATTTTTCTGTCTAGCAACATTGCTACTCGCCTCCTTTATTGGGTCTTAAAATATAACATAACATGAGTTTGATATGACTTTTCGATGGAGGTAACTTGCGCAGTGCCAATTATAATTAGCGATTACCGCGCATTCCTGATGTATAATTATTTCACAATCAGGCAGCCTTCTGTTTATGCTACTTAAATATGCCCCTCTAATACCATTGTTATGTCTTGCGTACACCTTATTGATAGGCGGCTGCGCCTCTCTGCCAACACGGGAGGCTATCTTGAGTGAGAGTTTTCGCGATGCCGCGGCTCCGCAACTGAAGGATGCAGACGGGCGTATTAGTCCACAGAAAAGCGAACACATTCTCAATCAGGCGGTAGGCGATGAGGGTGATGAAGAGCATCTCAAAGAATTCATCCAAGCGGAATAGGGCATTACCGGACGCGCGCTTGTCGCCGGCAATCGCGTTACACTCCTTGTTGACGGTCCTGCGACTTACAAAGCGATGTTCGAGGCCATTGGAAATTCAAAAGATCACATTCATCTGGAGACCTACGTTATGATCGATGACGGGATCGGTCAGCGGTTTGCCGATATGCTGCTGGAGCAAAAAGCCGCTGGGGTGGATGTCAAAGTCATTTATGACGGTATAGGCAGTAGAAGCACGTCAGAAGCGTACTTTGACCACCTCCGCGACGGTGGGGTGCTGGTGTATGAATTCAATCCGGTAGGAGATCCCCTTTTCTGGCGCGACTTTCAGCGCGATCACCGCAAACTCCTGATTGTTGACGGCAAGGTCGCTTTTACGGGGGGAATAAACGTTAGCGGCGTGTACTCCCAAAGCTCATTTTCCGGTAGGCGGAGAAAACATTATATTGATAGTCACTGGCGGGACACCGAAGTGCGCATCGAAGGGCCTGCAGTCGCTGAATTTCAGAAGCTCTTTTTGCACACGTGGGCTCGAAGCGGTCAGAAAGACGGCCGCCCGGAGCGAGACTTTCCACCCTTAGATGATATCGGTCACGACTTAGTGCGCGTTGTTGCCAATATTGGCAGCGAGGATAAATACAGTATTTATAAAGCCTACATTACTGCGATCTCGCTTGCGCAGCGGCGCGTCTGGGTTACCCAGGCATATTTTGCTCCAAACGACGAATTTATTGATGCACTGGAGGCGGCGGCGCGGCGCGGAGTTGACGTGCGAATCCTCTTGCCCGGTTTTTCCGATCACAAAATGCTTGTGTATGCCTCGCGTGCTCGTTATACGGAATTGCTCGAAGCGGGTGTTAAGTTGTATGAAAGTAAGGATCGCCTGCTAAATGCAAAGACAGCGGTCATTGACGGTCTGTGGTCTACAGTGGGATCGAGCAATCTGGATTACTTCAGCTTCTTGCGCGATAATGAGGCGAATGCGGTTATACTGGGACGCGATTTCGGGCGGCAGATGGAGGATTTATTTCAACTCGATATAGGGCATGCGCAGCGGATAGAATTAGAAAAGTGGAAGCAGCGTTCCGGGTGGGAGCGATTTAAAGAACGATTTAGCAGTTTGTTTAATTACTGGTTTTAAGGAGGAGTAATGCCGATGCAAGAAATGACTGCTGACGAATACAGAGATTTTCTACTACATGGCACTCGGACGGGAAAGCTCGCAACCGTGCGGAAGGACGGACGCCCGCACGTGGCTCCGATCTGGTTTGACCTTGACGGCGAAACGATTGTTTTTACAACGGGAGGTAAGTCTGTCAAAGCGGAAAATATCAGGCGTGACCCACGTGTGTGTATATGCGTTGATGACCAGACACCTCCTTTTGCATTTGTCCCGGTTGAAGGCACGGCAGCCTTGAGCGACGACCTCGACGAACTGCTTTACTGGGCGACTCGCATCGGGGGCAGATACATGGGGGCTGAATTAGCTGAAGCCTATGGCAGGCGCAACGGAGTTCCAGGTGAATTGCTCGTGCGCATTACACCGACCAAAATCATCGCACGAAAGGATATTGCTGGCTAGTAGGCAACGGTGGAGTTTAAATGAAACGCCCATTTGATGTTGATCTGGTATTAAAGCGCATCCGCGATGCCGTCGGTTCGTTTCCGAAGGCGGCGATGTTTGAGCTTGCAGATGATGGATTCAATTCGCCCTTTGAACAGCTAATCGCCTGCATCATCTCTATACGCACTCGCGATGAGGTCACTCTGCCATGCGCGCGCCGACTTTTTCAAATTGCCCGTAAGCCAGCCGATGTAAGCCGACTGACACTCCAAGAGATAGACAACGCAATCCGCGCCTGCACATTTCATGAGGCAAAAGCGACGCAGATTCACGAGATTGCACATCGAGTTGTTGCGGAACACCGCGGCATTTTGCCTTGCGAGTTGGATGTCCTGCTCTCCTTTCGTGGCGTCGGCTACAAATGCGCCAATCTTGTGCTCGGTATTGCGTGCAACGAGGCGCGCATAAGCGTGGACATTCACGTCCACCGCGTCACAAACCGGTGGGGATATGTGCAGGCGAAGACGCCGGAGGGAACTATGATTGCTCTTGAAGAGAAGCTTCCCCGCAAATACTGGGTGGAAATCAACCGCCTGCTCGTACCATTCGGCAAACATATCTGCACAGGCGCTCTCCCTCGATGTTCGACCTGTCCCGTGCTCGATATGTGTCAGCAGGTAGGCGTGAAAAAATATCGGTGAATAAAACAATTTAATTCCATTCTTATACATTTCTGAGCCTTCTTAAATCCCATAAAATGCCGTTCCTATTGGCTGGAAGGTTATGATATAATATTAGTTAAGTAGCCTAAATATTTCGTTCCGAATCATCGGTTTTGATAAAATCGAGGAAAGGAATTTATGAGGAAGGGAGGTGGACATTATGAAAAAATTAGACTCTATTGTGTATCTTGCATGTATTTTATTAGCTTTTCTCGTCATTAGAGGTGCCCAAGCTCAAAATATGCAGGAGGTCCAGCCGATTCCAGGTCATATTGCGGGTCCAGTTGTTCTAAATAATGGCATTGTGTGGCCTTTAGAGAACTTAGATTCGTTTCAAGACTCGACCCTGGATCCAACCACTTTGGGTAAGAGAATAGAGCAGAGGAGCAATATCGAGCTAAATGAACCAAAAGGGAATAGGTCTGAGGTTAGAGGACCTGAAGTAACCGAGAGGACGAGCCAAACGCAAATGGAGAGGGAATCCGAGCCTAATTTTGTCCCTTTATCTCCTCCCATGAGGACACCGATATACGTGTGGACGGATAAAAAGAGAACCACGCATTTTACGAACCTTATCAAATCTGTTCCCCTTGAGTTTAGAGATCAGGCGATAAAAAGGGCTGAAAAATTGCAAAAAGAGGCCCAAATCACTTTTTAGCAAAAGGGTGAATAGATGAAATTTGAGATCGGCCTCACATTGATTTCAGAACGTTTTCATAGCACCGCAAAGGAAGCCATACCGGGCGTTGACTAAGAAACTACGCCGTAGGCTTCTTATCGCTTCTCTGTTTATACTTGTAATCGCTGGTTCTATATATTATTACCGCGATTCTATTCTAATATCTCTAGGTGAATATCTCATAACGGAATATCCCTTAGAGAAAGCGGACGCCATTGCTGTTCTTGCCGGCTCCGTTCCTGATAGGATTCTCGAAGGGATTGATATTTACAAACAGGGATATGCCCCACTAATAATCCTGACCAAAGAGGAAAAGCCGCCGGGTTATGATGAGTTGTTGAGCTTGGGCATAAAGATGCCTGAAGGATACGACATAAATCAGATGATTGCTCTAAAATTGGGAGTTCCCGCTGCGTCTATAGTTATTGTAGACGAGAGGATCAACAGCACTTATAGCGAAGAGCAGGCACTATATGGTTTTTTAAAAAAGAGGAATCTAAAATCTGTAATTCTCGTCACTTCTAAATACCATACCACCAGGGCCACAAAGCTATTTAATTTTGTTACCGATAGACGGGTAAAATTAATTACCAGACCCTCTAAATACGATACTTTTGATCCAAAAAATTGGTGGAGGGTAAGAAGAGATATGAAGCAGGTTCTCTTTGAATATCAAAAGCTTGTTGACTACTGTCTCATACGAATGTCGGCGTTTTTTAATTAAAATCTATATCCATTTTATAGATAAGCTCACTGAATAGGTTCAGAAAGATGTGAGACAAGAATAGATTAGGAGAGGGGTAAAATACAGTTAGGAGGTACCCCTCTCAATGGTAGTATTTAGCATTGCAAAAGGATTTCATAAACTCACAAAGAATATTCCTCCAGAACTATCCCCAAAAGAACTAGACCGACTAAGGGCAATCATATTATGGTATGAGACTAAGGATGTATCCCTGGTTTGTAAGGCATTTGGAACCAGCAGGGCTACTGTGTATAGATGGCTCAAGCGATATGATCCTAAAGACATAAGGTCTGTAAAAGATAAATCCCGTAGACCCAAAAGAGTTCGTAAGCCTATATGGTCGTATGAACTGATCATAGCAGTTAAAGGGCTAAGGCAATTATATCCCAGATGGGGGAAAGAGAAACTGGTAGTGCTTATTGGTAAAGAAGGATATAAGACCTCGGCATCCACAGTGGGACGTATAATTGCTTATTTGAAGCACACAGGGGATTTGGTAGAACCAAAAGGAAATTGTATTTCAGCTAAGAGAAGACCCCAAAGACCCTATGCGGTACGCAAACCCAAGGATTATGAGGCAACAGTTCCGGGCGATATAGTTGAGGTTGA
>JBLNAE010000325.1:0-4861 GCA_050259195.1 Ignavibacteriales bacterium | reverse complement strand
ACCCGCACCAAGCTCGTTGCCTATGTCATCCTGGCGTTTCTGGCGCTCGGCCTCGCCATCCTGGGGGGCATTCTCGCCCTGTCCGGGTGGGGCCAGCGTGACTTCAACCGCAAGAGTTACCCTACAATACTAGAACAGCCTAATGCTTTATCTCTAGAATTGGCATTAGCATATACCCGATAAGGTTTCTTATCAAAGAAGGCACGTTGCAACGCGCCGCTTTGATTTTCAGAGGCTGAATAATGGAATTAGGGATTGAGGGCATGGAGGGAAGCTTTCCTCTGTACCTTGTGGCTAAAAAAGGTCTGCCCAAGAAAAATTTTATTCTAAATGTGTTCTGTGGTAATTTTTATAGTGTGATAATTTCGAGTTGTATTACCTTACAATGTGAGAGACAGAAATAAAAGGAAAGCCTGAAAGATGAATCTCAGAGAAAAAATATCATCTGACTTAAAAAACGCCCTGAGGGACAGGAAGGCAATTGCTCTCTCTGTCCTTCGGATGCTCCAGTCTTCAATCAAAAATAAGGAAATTGAGAAGAAAAAGGGCGATGCCGGACTGACAGATGAAGAGGTTGTTGAGGTAATAATAAGTGAGATTAAAAAGAGGAAAGAGGCAATAGAAGGATATATGAAGGGACAAAGACAAGATTTGGTGGATAAAGAAAATGCCGAGCTTGCGGTTCTTATGAGCTATATGCCCAGGCAGATGGGAGAGGCGGGGATTCGAGAAGAGGCGAAAAGAGCGATCGACGAAGCCGGAGCAAAAATCCCTCAGGATATGGGAAAGGTGATGAAAATCCTTATGCCTCGCATGAAGGGAAAAGCCGACGGGGCTTTGGTGAATAAAATTGTAAAAGAGGAATTGGAAAAAATGCTGAGTTCCTAATTGGAGAAACAATGAGAAAGATAATCACAGCAATAAGCTTGATGTTTTTTATTCTTTACCCTTTTTCCAAATCTAAAGCGGAGCTTAAGATAGGTGAAACTGCGCCCGAATTTAAAGCAACCGATCTTGATGGTAAAACCGTAGATTTAAATAGCTTGAGAGGCAAATGGGTAGTGCTTTACTTCTATCCTAAAGACGACACCCCAGGATGCACGATTGAGGCTAAGCAGTTTACAGGGCTGTATGAGGACTTTCTAAAAGCTAATGTCCTGGTTTACGGTATAAGCACAGATACAAAAGAGAGCCACTGTGATTTCAGGGATAAATACAAGCTGAAAGTTCCTCTAATTCCTGATGAAAAACACAGCATAATGTCGTTATATGGCGTCAAAGTTTTCCTTGGGTTTGCTTCAAGGGATACTATAGTTGTTGACCCTTCGGGGAAGGTAGTCAAGGTATATAGAAAGGTAAATCCCGCCAAAAATCCAAAAGAGGTTCTGGATTTCATTAGGGGTAATTCTGTATAGCTTAGGTTTACTAATATTTGTCAACCTATGAGATTTGTCTATCCGATCCATATTTCTGATCAACAAAGGAGAAAACATAATGGCTGAAGCAGTGACAACAGAGACTGATTTAACCGGCGCCGAGGGGGTCACGTGGAATCTCTCGGATTTGTATGAGAGCCTTGACGACCCTCGGATTGAAAATGACATTAAAGACTCACTTTCAAGGGCAAAATCGTTTGAAGAAAAATACCGGGGAAAGATAAATTCAGAAACAATCACCTCCTCATTTCTTCTCGAAGCGGTAAAAGAACTCGAATCCATAAGCGAGGGGTCTGGCAGGTTGATTTCTTATGCCCACCTTGTGTTTGCCGCAGATACGAGCGACTCAAGTCACGGGGCTTTTTTGCAATCAGTTCAGGAAAAAACAACCGAGATACGCAAGCATTTGATGTTTTTTGAGCTTGAATGGATCGCCCTGCCCGACGAAATAGCGAATCGTTTAATTGAAGACGAAACCCTATCGCACTACCGGCATTTTTTGCAAAATGAAAGGCGTTATAAACCCCACAGGCTGAGCGAGCCTGAAGAGAAGATTCTCGATGAAAAGGCAAACACGGGTTCGCGTGCATTCATGCGTCTTTTTGATGAAGTGATAAATAACATTCGGTTTGAGGTTAAACTCGACGAAAAAGTAAGGCATCTGACCGAACCCGAAACGCTCGCTCTTCTCTATGACCCCGACCGGAATAAACGAAGAGCCGCCGCGAAAGGGCTTACAGACGGACTAAGAGAAAATGCCCATGTTCTTACATATATCTTCAATGTGCTTGTTCAAGACCACACCTCAAACGACCGCCTTCGGTCTTTTCCCTCTCCTATGGCGTCGCGCCATCTCGACAATGAGATTGATAGAGCCACGGTAGAGGCTTTGATAGCATCATGCGAAAGGAACTACGATATGGTGGAGAAATACTATAAACTAAAAAAGAAGCTGCTTGGAATCAGCAAGTTCCGTGATTATGATCGGTATGCCCCCATATTTCCTGACAAGAAGATAATTAAATATGAAATGGGTAAAGAGATCGTTTTAGAAGCCTTCGGCCACTTTTCGCTCAGAATGGCCGAGATTGCAAGAGAGTTTTTCGAGAAGAGATGGATTGATGCAGAGCTAAGGATGGGAAAGCGCGGCGGGGCATTCAGCCACAGCACTGTGCCGAGTGTTCATCCTTATGTGTTTGTAAACTACACGGGAAAACTCCGCGATGTTATGACCGTAGCGCATGAACTCGGTCACGGAATTCATCAATATCTCTCAAGAGGTCAGGGATACTTTGAGTGTCATACGCCACTTACCACAGCCGAGACCGCAAGCGTTTTCGGCGAGATGCTGGTATTTCATAAATTAAAAGAATCCGAAAATGAACCTAAAGGCCGCCTTGCTCTTCTTTGCAGCAAGCTGGAAGACATTTTTGCAACTGTATTTCGCCAGGTTGTTCTCACAAGATTCGAGGAAAAGCTCCATCATGCAAGGAGAAGCGAGGGCGAACTAACGCCGGGGCGCATAAATGAACTCTGGATTGAGGCCAATAAGCCTATGTTTGGTGGCTCTGTTGAACTGACGGAGGACTACGGGTGGTGGTGGATGTACATTCCTCATTTTATTCACTCGCCCTTTTACTGTTACGCCTATTCATTTGGAGAGCTTCTCGTTCTTGCGCTCTATCATAAATATCTCCGGGAAGGTGATGCCTTTGTTCCCCGGTACATTGGGCTTCTTTCATCCGGTGGCTCGGATGCTCCGGAAAAGCTCTTGGCCCGCGTCGGCGTAGATATTACCGACCCCCATTTCTGGCAGGGCGGATTGGATTTACTTAGAGAGATGGTTAATGAAGCCGTCGTTCTTGCAGAGTAGGGACAGTCCTCTTATTAATGCGACCACATAATACCTATCTCTGCCATAAGGTAAAAGGAAAAAGGGCGAATATGGTTCAACCATTCGACAGTTCGACCAGCTCACTGCTCATGGCTCACCACAGGCAAGATTCGCCATCCGGTTTCTTATCATTGCGGCGAGCCACAGAGAATAGGGAGGCTTATGTATCATAATTTAGAGCTAGGCTCTGCGCCGGGTTTATTTGCACAACCTCCCTCTCCCATCTCTTTGAGATGAACCTCGATTTCTTCCAATACGGCTTTGTCGTCTCCTGCTTTCTCGCAGGCTTTTAATAGAATATCCTTTGCTTTTTCTTTATCGCCTAACCTGAGGTGTAAAACTCCGAGAGTGTCTAAAGCGTAGGCGGGAGCACTTTCCTCAGGGGCAGCCCTGGTTAGGTATTCTAGTCCCTTTTCGTAATTTTCTTCAAGCGCGATGTAAAGAGACGCCAGATTATTGGCCGCCTCTACGTTCTTTTCATCCTTCTTGAGCGCCTTCAGGTAATACTTTTCTGCGTCTTTGTATCTTTTCTGTTTAAAATATACGTTTCCAATATTTACTAAAGGAATGACTAAACTGCCGTCCTTGTCCAGTGCCTTTTTGTACTCCCTTAGAGCGAGATCGTATTTACCCTCGCTTTCGTAGGCCACGCCCAGGTTGTTGTGCTCCTCAGCGGTTAAGGGGTCTTTCAGAAACACAATACTCGGGAGATAGCTGCATCCGGAAATAGAAATGAAAAGAAGAAAGAGAAGGCCGAAATGTATCCAGTGTTTTTTCATTTTCTAATTATGAGCACAAGTCTGTCCATTTTTTCCCATTCCTTCTCCAACCTTGAAAAGCTTATTTCTTGATCTCTTGCCGACCCGGTGTGCAGGAAAAATACATTTCTGCTCTTATCATAACCATATACCACATAATAGTGAGGCCGACTTATAATCCACTTCCCGACGTCAACCAGTGTTATGGCAGGTGTCCCCTCGTCTATAAGGGACATGAGCATGTTTAGATCCCCATTTTTTGTTTCTGCCTTGTATCCCATCTCCCGTGCATAATTTTCCATATCGGATATTAGTGCTCCCTTTAGCTTCGGGGTATATACTACTTTGGCGATCTCTTCCTGACTTATGTTGCGGCCATAGAATCTCATAACCGAAGCCATAGCCGCTGGACCGCAGAAAAAGCCTTTCTGCTTCACAAATGGCACGTTCTTTATAATCCTCGCATTGCCTGAGATAGAGCTATTCTCATAGGTCGAACCCTTCTGAGCGCAAAATACGAAGGTTATAGAGATTATGATTAGAGTAAAGATAAAAAATCTATTCAATATATAACAGCCCTTCTAGCTCTGCCGAATATAATAAACATTAACATAAAGGAAACTTTCTAATCAGCTACTGCAACAGCCACTACTAGCACTGTTACGAACATAGCCGTTAGGAATATTATCAAGATTAATGTTTCTGCCGGTACATAACCACCACGATAATAAGCAGCAGCAAGAGATACTCGGTTAGAGAAGGATAGGGAAGCC
>JBLNAE010000324.1:0-3092 GCA_050259195.1 Ignavibacteriales bacterium | reverse complement strand
CAAGCATGGAGATAATGGAGATATTTAAGATGTTGAGTAAAGAGGGAAAGACTATAATAATGGTTACCCATGAGTCTGATATAGCGTCTTATGCTCAGAGGATAGTCTCTTTTAGAGATGGTCAAGTCCTTGATGATAACAGCAGGGGGCAAAAACAAGGGTTAATCGGGTAAATAGGCATGGCGTCTGGCCTAGGTAGCCTGCATCTTTAGCTGCTCCTTATTTCCTACCTTTAAGGAATTTCTCATAATCCAGAGAGAGACTACTGAATTTATCGCATTACCTCCTAAGAAAGCCCAAGCGGCTCCGATATATGAGTATGGCGGTACAAGGAGAAGCAGAAGCCCTATATAGGCGGCGGTAGAAACTACGCCGATCAAATTTCTAAGCCCAACCTTCCCAAGCGCCAGTAATGCCGGGCTTGTCCAGAAGGTCAGTTGCGATATTAAGACGGCCATAGTTACTATTCTTAGGGTATTTGAAGAGGGGAGGTATTTCTTTCCAAATATAAGCTCTATTAGATAACCTGAAAGTATAAAAATGAGAATAGCAATTGGGATCATAAATTTGCTCACGCTTTTTGTTGATGTTTTTAGGAGCCTTTTTAAATCCCCTGTGGCGCCTACGCTGAACATCTTTACAAGCTCTGGATATATAGCCTCATAGAGCGGGTCTATAAGTTGTATCATTATTCTCACAAACGACTTTGCAATCTTATAATACGCGGCTCCTTCCTTTCCAGAATAGTACCCAAGCACAAGGACTCCTAAGAGATTATCGTTTGCCATCTTGAGTGTTCCCATAAGGCTTGTGTTGCCGAGGAACCATGCTATCTCCTTCCACTGGTCTTTGATTAAACTCAGGCTTGATCTCCACCATCTTTCAAGCCCATTCTCCTCTAGGGTTTTTGATATGATCGAGAGCCTGATTGAAAATCCCACAAAACTCGCCACTACGTAGGAGAACAGCACTCCTTTTATGCCAATGCCTGAATAGAGAACAACAGAGATTAAGACGAGTCTAAAGAAATAGCTAAACGAAGAGACGAAGGCGATGCGTCTGAATCTGTCAAATACCCTGAGTATTGCATCAGATGTTTGGTTTGCAGTGTCAATAAGAAGGCTAAAGGCGTAAATCCAGATAAGCATGTAGGCTTGAGAAGAGTGAATCAAACGCGCGCTTGCAATCTTTGCCGTAATAACCGCTATAATGAATGCCAGAATTCCGCTTGATATATCTACCGTATATGAGAGCTTTATCATGGAGAGGGTTTTTTCTCTCTCTCTGTTTGTCCAGAATGTACCTATGTACTTGGTCGCGGTCTCCCAGACTCTAAAATCAAAGAAGTTGTTGAGGACATCCACGTAAGCGATTATTAGAGCTAAGAGTCCAAAATCGCTTACCCCAAGAATTCTCGCTACAACTACCCCTTGGAGGGCGGAAAATATCCCGGCTAGAGTTTTTCCTCCAAAGAGCCATGAGGCGTTGCGAAACAGCCGTTTTTTTATCCCTTTTACTTTTGTATACGAAGCAGAATCCGATTCCTTCAGAACTGACCTCCCACCCTTAAAACTCCTCTCTAACAAACCCTAACCCGGTAATGGCAAGGTCGTTTATGAAGTCGCTTGTAAAATCGCCTGTGCCAGTTACGATTGTTCCGAATTCTTCTCCTGGAGAGTTTCCATTCAGGGTTAGATCAGCCCCTGCAGCTCCAACCGTACTTGGAAAGTTATTACGTCCGAAAAACAGGTAAACAGCTCCCGTCCCGCTGGATGTCCCTGGAGCGCCCACTGCAAGGTCCGCATTTGTAGAATTAAATAGAAGTACAGTAAACTCCGTCTGTTGGTGCGTGGTCATTTGTGGATTTATATCCCCAAGAATGCTGACCGAGGTTCCGAACTTATCTCCGGGATTTGCGCCGGTAAATTGTGTTATAAAATTGGGAGATATTCCACTCGTCTTGGCAGAGGCTATATCTGCCCCTGAGTAAAGAAAAACAGAACCTGTATTGTTATTAGAGCCAGGAGCACCAATAATAAAATCGGGTTTTTCATCTCCGTTTATATCCCCTCTTATAGTATCATTTGATGGTGATATGGTAACGTTGATTCCTGAGATGGAAGAGCCAAACCCGTCTGCGGCATTGCCGCTTATGGTCACCACGTTGGACTTATCCGTAGACAGGTCTTGGCTAACGACATTTTGTTGCCCGAAGAATATGTAGACATTTCCTATCTTCGGGGCGCCAACCGCCCAATCAAAGAAACCATCTTTATTGAAATCACCCGTATTTGCGAGGGTAAGACCGAACAGATCTCCGGCGGATGGTCCCGTGAATATGGCTTTAGCCTGGCTGGCAGATGTATTAGGGTTTATATCCTTCAAGAAAATATAGTAGGCTCTACCTCTTCCGGAGGCGGCATTGGGCGCGCCTATGAGCACCGTTGAACTTCCGCCTTCTAACTTTACGATGCTTGTTCCAAATTTATCTCCGGCGCTTTCCCCTGTAATTAAGATATTCGGTTTAGTCCCGGTTGTGAGATCTATGGTTACGGGTGAGCCATGTCTCCAATTAGTACTGCCGAATATAATAAAAACCGCGCCTGTTCCGTTATTGGACCCTGGAGCCCCTATTGCCAGGTCGTCTGACTTGTCACCTCCAACACTTTCGAGACCCGCAACTGTAGCTCCAAATTGGTCACCTGCATTGCCGATTATGGTTACATCCGCGGTTGAGGCATCGAGAACACCGGAGAGGTCGTTGCCGCCAAAGAATATGTAAACCCTGCCAAGACAAGGATCGCCAATGGCGATGCCCTCAATCCGGTTGCTTGGAGTGACGGATGGGGTAGCGGAAGGGCTAAAGGGGTTAAGATTATTATTTATAATGCCGTTAAAATCCCCGCTTCCGACGGATTGCCCAAAGCAGCTTCCGCTTGCGCTATTTCGGAATTCGGTGGGAGTTAGAGGGGTTTGACCCTCAACAACATTTGAAGGCCCCGAATTGTTTCCTACCTTATCGCGAACATCCAGGGTAAAGAAAAAGTTTTCAGTTCCCGTGGTATCAATCCGCGGAAGAAGAAAGCTCTGCG
>JBLNAE010000323.1:0-3188 GCA_050259195.1 Ignavibacteriales bacterium | reverse complement strand
GCTGGCCCAATATAGGAGATGACGGTTACGGCGCAGGTATTCAGCTCTACCCCAATCTTGTTGCAAGAATGATTAGCGAGGGAATAAAAGTCTATGCCTGCCGCTTTTCAGCCGCCTGTCTTATTGGCGTAAGAGAAGAGGACATGTTAGAAGGCGTGAAGCCAATACATCCGACCGACATTCTGGATATAACGATCGAGCATGCAAGAGCCGGCGCAATGATTTTTAGCACCTGGACGGTGTAGTTATATTGATTGCTGGATAAAACATCGGCCCTAGAGAGCATAGAGATAAGAATTTGAAAAACAAATTTTTAGTAGGGGCGAACGGCTATTCGCCCCTACAAGTTTGTTTCTTTCTCCGTGAACTCCGCGCCCTCTGTGGCTAAAACCTCGCAATCAAAAATCGAAGGAGGGAATTGAAGGAGGGAATTATGGATTCAAAGGCCCTGAAAGTAGAACTGCAGAGTTACGGACTGAGGATTCCCGATACGAGAAGCATAAGAAGGGGCGGAGCGGGGCCTACCGGGGGAATTCATCTAAAGATTCTTCCCGATAGTGAAGGAAATATTCCAGTTGTTGGAGATTTCGTCCATTCCTCTCCATATTATCTTGATCAAATAAACGGCGAATACTGGGTGTTTCGAGACGCCGTTGCCCTCAATCAGGTGGAGCTTATGGGAGCGGCGAAGTTCTACGAACACACAACGTCAATGGGAGTACCGATGGGGAAAATCGGACTCCTCCACTGTCCGACGACGTTTGCCACAACACTCCTTCAGACATGCGTTTTCTGGGAAGATTGGAGGCGTTGCAAGTTTTGCGGGATAGAACTCACGCTCAAGGACAGAAGCACCGTGGGATTTAAAGACCCCAAGAGCCTGGTTGAAACTATATCACGGGCGAAAGAACTCGATGGTATTACTAATGTCGTTTTTACATCCGGAGTTGCAAAAGACGAGGAAAAAGCGCTGAGAAAATACGCCGAAATATGCTCAGAGGTAAAAGGAGCAACGGGTCTTCCAATCCAGCTTCAAATAGTTCCCCCTGAGGATTTGGGCTGGCTTCAAAGACTAAAAGACTGCGGCATTGATGCCCTGGGGGTTCATATTGAAACATTTGACCCGGAGGTATTTGAGAAGATAACCCCCGGAAAGGCAAAAATCGGGTTCGATAAATATATCCAAACATGGAAAGAGGGTGTAAGCGTTTTTGGAAGATGGCAAGTGAGCACTTATGCCCTAGTAGGACTTGGAGAGAAACTGGAAACCGTAATAAACGGAGCCGCCCTTTGTGCCGACATTGGAGTTTATCCGTTTATTGTTCCATTTCGCCCAATTGCGGGAACACCAATGGAGAATGTGAAACCTCCGGAGCCTCATGTAATGGAATATATATACACCGAAGCCGCAAAAATACTCTCAAAATATGATGGAGGTTCAAAGAGCAGCAGAGCGGGATGCGTAAGCTGTGGCGAGTGCTCCGCGCTCCCCGATTTTGAAAGGGCATTGAATCCGAGCAATGTGAGGTTTAAAAAATTCAACTCGAAATCGCACGATATGAACTAATTTGCAATGCGAAATGCGTTTTAGACAAATACAGGAGGAGATAATTATGAGCAAAGTAATCTATTGCAAGAAGGTAAATCCGAGTTCCGATTGCAACCATGTAATCCGTGGAAAGAGTGTGGAGGAGGTACTTCAAAAGGCAGGAGTTCATGCAAAGGAACACGGTTTAGAACCGACTCCTGAGTTGATAGAAAAGGTCAAAGCGGCCATTGAAGATGAATAATTAATAGACGATTGGTTTTCAGTTTGAGTGAGGTGAGATCAATATGGCTCAAAATAACCTGCGCATTATCGTAATAGGCGGGGGCGCTGGAGGGATTTCGGCGGCATCAACCGCAAGGGGAGTTAACCCGGAGGCTTTAGTGACCCTCTTCACAGAGTATGAAGACGTGGCCTACAGCCCCTGTGGTATCCCTTTTGTTCACGGAAGAGAGATTCCTGATTTCAAGAATCTATTCCTTCAGACCTCCGAGCACTACGCTGAAATTGGAATTGATTTGAGACTCCAGACAACCGTTACGGGAATTAACCTGAATGAGCGTACCGTAAACGTTGACTCTCAGGTGTTTGAGTGGGACAGACTGGTTATCGCCACAGGGTTTGAATATGAAAAACCCAACATCCCGGGAATTGATTTAGAGGGGATTCATTATGTTAAAAACATACGCCGCGCAATGGAGTTTGATAAAGTCCTTGACCAGATAAAGAAAATTGTCGTTGTATCGGCAACGCCGCTTGGAATCGAGATGACCGGAAACCTCGCCCATAGAGGGCTTGAAACCCACCTTGTAGATGAAGGAGCCTGGCTCATGTCCGAGGTTGCCGACCCCGACATCATGCAGCCCGTTCAGAAATCCCTTGAAGAGGCTGGAGCCAAGATCCATTTTGGGAAAAAGGTCCTGGGGTTTAATGGTTCAAACGGGAAGATAAGATCTGTCGTTACAACGGAAGAAGAAATTCCCTGTGACGTGGCTGTGATTGCCACGCATAAAAAGCCCAATAACCACCTCTCGCGCGAAGCGGGACTAAAGATTGGGGCGACTGGCGGAATTATAGTGGATGATCACATGAGAACATCTGCAAAAGACGTCTATGCGGCTGGAGACTGCATAGAGGTTATTCACGGTGTAACAGATGTTCCCATTCAGGGGCTTTCAGGAAGCCATGCCTATTCTCAAGGAAGGGTTGCAGGAGCTAATGCTGCAGGCGACGATCGCGCCTACGATCCGGTCTATGTCCCCTGGGGAATGGTAGGCGGAAAGGTTCAGATTGGCGGAGTCTCATTCGGAGAAACTCTGCACAAGGCCTTGGGGATTCCCCATATAGTTGCCGCCGCACAGGGGATTTCAAGAGCAAGGTATTATCCCGGAGTGAGCAGGATTCTTGTAAAACTTATTGCCGACCCGAAAACGCTTCGAGTAATGGGCGCTCAGATGGCGGGCGGCGAAGGGATTAAAGAGCGGGCAGACTTTCTTGCATTTGCAATAAAGCGCGGAGCTACGCTTAGGGACTTTGCATGGATGGAGAACGTTTATTCTCCACCGATTGGAGCCTTAATGGAGCCTATTGCTCTAGCCGCCCAGGCAGGATTGGCGCAGCTAGTAAAGACGGGGTATCAGCC
>JBLNAE010000322.1:0-8376 GCA_050259195.1 Ignavibacteriales bacterium | reverse complement strand
ATGAGTCCCGCTCCTACACCACCAAATATCCTTTCGCCCAGCATCATGTTTAGCAGCGGAACCATTCCACCAAGCGGTGTGTAAGAGTCGTGCATGGAATTGACGGCCCCACATGACGTATCGGTCGTAATCGTAGCCCAAAGGGCGGAATTGGCTATGCCATAACGCACCTCCTTTCCTTCCATATTACCGCCCGGCTGCGCGAGGGCGCCAGACTCGACAGCAGTTTGTGTAACACCATACCGATTAAACATTGGGTTACCTCGTGCCTCAAAATAGTAGGCTGTAAAGACTGCGGCAAAGAAAAGGATGGACATTGCTGTAAAGACCGCCCAGCCGTGTTTTTGATTGCCAGTCATGCGCCCGAGGGTGTATGTAAGACCGGCCGAAGTCGCAAAGATCGCAACCAACTCGATAAGATTCGACAATGGGGTCGGGTTCTCAAAAGGATGCGCCGAATTGGCATTGAAGAACCCGCCTCCATTCGTTCCAAGTTCCTTGATAATCTCCTGAGAGGCAACCGGTCCCTGTGGAATAGTTTGCTCTTTTACAATTTCGGTTGTCTTTGTGCTGTTATCGGCAGTCTTCTCTATGGTCTGTGGCTCTACGAGTTTTGCACTGGTATATGGACTGAAGTTTTGGATTACCCCCTGCGATACCAGGAAGAGAGCTCCTACGATGCAAAATGGGAGTAACACATATAGGGTTGTGCGTGTGAGGTCAACCCAGAAGTTACCGATCGTACGGGATTCGCGCCGCGCAATTCCTCTGATGAATGCGATTGCCAATGCAATGCCGGTGGCAGCAGACACAAAGTTGTGTACGGCCAGCCCCGCCATCTGCACGAGATAACTCATTGTCGTCTCGCCTGAATACGCCTGCCAGTTGGTGTTGGTTGTAAAACTTGCAGCCGTATTGAAAGCCAGGTCCGCGGCTACTCCGGGAAGTTTTTGTGGATTTAGGGGCAGGTAGTATTGCAATCGCTCCAGGGCATAGAGGAGGAGCATCCCGGCCAGACTAAAAACCAGCATAGCCGCGATATAAGCCGTCCAGTGTTGCTCCTCGTGCTCGTCTATCCCGCATAATTTGTAGATAAGCCGTTCAACTGGACCCAGTATCTTACTAATCCACATTTGTTTCCCATGAAATACATTAGCCATATAGACCCCCAGGGGCTTGGTCACAGCAAGGACGATCAGGAAAAATACAGCTATTTGCAAGATTCCATTAAGTGTCATCGAATTAGTTTCCTCCTAGACTGCAATTTCTTTTAGAATTTTTCTGGACGCAGCAAAGCAACAACTAAATAGACTAGCAATCCAAAGGCGATAATTCCGCTTATCATATATTCCCAGTTCATAGTTTCCTCCTTTATATATAATGGTATTTGTCCTCTAAACACGGTCACAGAATCGAATATACAAAAGGGATAGAACAAAGAACAGGATTGTTAAGACAGTAAATATGGCATCGAGCATCGGAATACCTCCATTAGTTCTCTATTTAATCGCTTGGTACGAGCTTATGCTTTATCAAGTAAATGTTATTATAGCAAGGCTGGTATAAAGAAGTCGTAAAGAAACCGTTAAAAGTTCATAAGGAAATTATAAAAAGATTATAAATTAAAATGAGTTCGCCCCATTTCCATTCTATTTTCTATGCATTGGAACAGCAAGGAGTGGGCACCGGGAGCCTCGTAGAACCCGCTCAGTGGTACTTCCTCGAAGCGCGTCGAGAAATCCATGGTGGCCTTGTGTTGTCATTACGACGAGATTGGCAGAGAACTCGGTCGCAACCTGGAGAATCTGCTCCACAACGTCGCCGCGCCGAATGATTTTGTCCCAAATCCAACCCTCCTGCTCTGGAACGGACACCGGGGGCATGTCTCGGTCCTCTCCAACATAAAGGAGTATGAATGAAACCGCCTTGCAACCTAGAACACGAGCTAAGACGGAGGCCGCTTCAACCGCCGGTTGAGGGCTGGGAGTTTTGTCAATTGGTATGAGAATACGTTGCAAATTTATAGTTCCATCGTTAAGCGAGACGAACCCTTCATCCCCTTTCGGAACAAATAATGTCATCTCACCAGAGCGGCGTGCAAGGGGTTCAGCAATTGTTTTATGCAGCCACCGAGAAAGACCATGGCGTTGATTAGTTGCTAGTACGATAAGGTCTGTAGAATTTTTTTCGATATGGCGCAGAATAGAAAGTACCGGGTCTTCATCGCGGCGATATATCTTTTGAACCTGCAGGCCCATCCTTACAACATCCTCTTTTGAACTTCCTTTAGGAAGTATCCCCCAGCGCTCCAGGGTTTGACGCACCCCTGGAAAATCGGTCCAGTGAACATCTTCTGTTTTTGAAGCGATGTGTAAAATGCTAAGCTCCGCCTTGGCTATGAGCGCCAATTTAAGGGCGTGAGCGAAAGCGACTTTGCTTGCTTGTGAAAAGTCTGATGGGTGAAAAATGCTCTTTAGATAGGGTACTGATGATTTTGATCCGTCTGTATGTTTAGCACCTTTTTTATAAACTTCCTGTTTTTTGATATTGTCAGAATAAGTCTCACCGTGTTTAGAATGCGTACTTCTTTGAGATGGTTCTTTTCCGGACTCTTTATTTGAGCTGGCGAGTACTTTTTGTAACAATTCATAAGCATTATTTATCTCTTTTAATTTTGCTTCTGCTTTGCGTTGTAGTCTTGGATTGTATGAATATCTATCAGGGTGCCATACTTGAACCAAATCCCTATAGGCCTGTTCCAATTGGGTTTTTGTAAAATTTCTATTTAAACCAAATAACTCTATTGATTCATCTACATTCATGTTGTTTGTTCCTCCATAACCAGTTTCTCTACTAATTAGAACCAGCTCTAGCTTTATCAACCGTCCTACGAGGCTCCAGCGATAAGTCTACTTTTCCTCCCGATTTACCTTTTAGAATAGGCTCCTTCTCCTTTTTGTTACTCTCTTGAGGCTACTCAACTAACTATTTTAATCACTGGAAACTACCTCTAATTCCTATGCTTATCAATCAGTGATAAAGTTCCTCCATAAACTATATCTTGTATAGGTTCGGAAACTAAAAAGTCGTGTGGAAAGCCAGGCTCGATTTTGCTCTTTTCATCCAACCTTTGTAACTGTTTCTGAGTTAATTCAAAATCAAGGCAACTCAGATTATCTTTTATCTGAGATACTTTCCTTGCGCCAATAATCGGGATTATTACTCCATTTTGTTGTCTTAACCAGTTTAAGGCAACTTGTGCAGGTGAGCATCGGATTTCATTTGCAATCTTTCGAACTTCTTCAGCAATTGACATATTCCTATCACTTAACAGATCATTAATCCAATCCTCGCCTAACATATCCTTCATTGCAGAAAGCCTGTTTGGTTCCGATTTCCTTTTCTGTTGATCTCTCTTATCATATTTCCCCGTAAGCACACCGCTACCCAATGGGGACCATGCCGTTACTCCGATATCGAAGGCACGAGCCATAGGTAATAAATCACGTTCTGGAGTCCTTTGAATCAAGCTGTACTCGATTTGTAAACCAATAAACGGTGTCCAACCTCTGAGGTCCGCCAAAGTATTAGCTTGAGAAACTATCCAGGCAGGCGCATCAGATATGCCTATATATAAAAGTTTGCCTGCGCGTACCATGTCATCCAGGGCACGCACAACTTCTTCGACTGGCGTCATAAAATCCCATGCGTGCACCCAATAAAGATCTATATAGTCGGTATTGAGTCTTTTAAGGCTCCCTTCCAGAGATTGAACTAAGTTCTTACGATGACTTCCTCCGGCGTTAGGGTCGCCTCTACGGGTATTTGATACATACTTAGTTGCCAGCACAAATTGCTCTCTTTCCGAGGCGATAAATTCGCCAACATATTTTTCACTTGTACCCTCAGTGTATTTGTTGGCGGTATCAATAAAATTTCCGCCTGCTTCTACAAATGCATCAAACATCTTATGACTCTCTTCTTTAGATGCACCCCATCCCCAATCCTCTCCGAAAGTCATTGCTCCCAGACATAGTTCAGAAACCCTTAATCCACTTTTTCCTAATAACTTGTATCTCATGATTTCTCCTCCTCTATTTTTCTACGTAATCAAGTATACCGGAGGTATTACACCGCCATATTTCGAATTTTTATAGTCGCCTGGGCTGCTTCTCCGCTTGTGTCCCTGATTTTTTGACCGTCCATTGACGATAGTCTTAGCTCCCCCCTTCAACAGCGCAAGTGCTGTTGCCTTACCGATTCCTGAAGTCGAACCTTTTACAACAGCGCCTTTTCCTGTTAGCTCTACACCCGTTTCAAATCCCCTCCTTCAATCATTTTGACGTAATTAAATACCACTTAGAGGAGTCCAATGATATTGAGGTGGTCATATATAGCTCAGATGAAGAGTAACGGAAAGCTTAATAGAGATTCGGTTCATTATCAATGTTTCCACATCGCTATGGTCAGGCGCTAGGATATCTCATCGGAGTGAATCACGGAATGAGAGTAATAAACGATGGTAGATGTTATACCAATTGGACCTCAAGGTATATAGAGCATAGGAAGGCAATAGGAAGGATAAGGGAAAGGAGTTTATTACAAGGGCAACATAAGAGGGTAAGCGTGGCGGGCTATTGGAGAGATGAATTCACTAAATCCGTTCTCCGAGTACATAATAACGAATTTAGAACCAAAAGAGGCAATGAGAATATACAAGGAGGATGAAGATAGAGCGGAGTTTTAGGGGTATGAAGAAATTGCTTGGGATAGAAAAGAATATGGGCAAGAGCAGGGAGAGAATGGAAAAGCTGATGAATATATAGCACTTGTTTCTTACGCGAGAGGTCTGTGGGTAGGACCTCATCTCGGAGAATCTTTCTTGACAATAAATTATTCTTTGTAAGACTATAAAGATAGAAAAGATTTATGGCTAGGACGGGATTATATTTAATAAGTAATATCCGGAGAATTTGGTATTCGGAGATGTGAAATGAAATTTCCTTCCCCATTTTATCGCTGGCGACCGCATCCCTGGCACGGTCTCGAAGTCGGTCCTAATCCACCTAAAATTGTCCATGCTTACATTGAGATAACCCCCTTTGATCTGATCAAGTACGAAGTGGATAAGGCTACTGGGTATCTTCGTGTTGATCGTCCCCAACGAACCTCTTCGCAACCACCTACTCTTTATGGATTTATTCCTCGTACCTATTGTGGGAAGAGAGTAGGCAAACTTTCACCAAACGCTCAAGGGGGTGATGGTGATCCGCTCGATATATGTGTTTTTAGTGAGAGGTCCATCACTCGTTCGGAGGTAATCCTAAATGCTAGAGTTATTGGTGGTCTTCAAGGAATTGATGGAGGGTTAGCCGATGATAAAATCATTGCTGTCCTGGAAAAAGATAACCTCTGGGGAGGAATCGAAGATATTTCAGAGATGCCGGTAATTCTGGTCGAACGCTTACGGCATTACTTCAGTACCTATAAGCTTGTGCCCGGAACTCAATCGCAGATGATCATCGAGAAGGTTTACAACTGCGAGCATGCCCTGCAGGTAGTTGAGGCAGCAATTGAAGACTACAACGAGGACTACGGTTCTTGAGCACTTAACGGCATCTAACAACTCCAAGAAGGAGAGTTAACTTAACCTGAGTATTTCAAGATGCAATCTCCAGGGATGGGAGCGCCTCTTTTTACCTTACAAGGTTCTTCTGTGTCCCAAGCTGCTGAGGGCCACAGGCTCATAAAAAACGAGAATGTTTTGGAAAGATGGTTCTAGCTCCATAAGCCAATTAGTAAACGACCTTAAATATATCCATATCTTCAATCACCCATTTATCAGTAGGTCTACTCTTAAAAGATTTTATCAAAATGAAGTGCTTAGACCATTCAGTATTATAAACTTCATACAAGTAAGGACGTCTTTTTATATTTTCTGTGTCTAACATCAAGTAATTGACTTGCATTTTTTTGAAATCGCGCATTGCATCTTCTAATCTATTGTAAATATCGGGTCTAAAAGCAGCTATACCCAACTGTTCAGCTGATAAATTTAACAGTTTTTTACTACCAATTTTGGGGTCTGTAAGAATCATTTCGATTAAGTCTTTACCCTCAACAATTGCTATGTTTCCCCGTAAGTTACTTGCTACCCAAGTTGCCCACTTATCCTGAACTTTAGGAGTGGTAATACTTGTACCGTTCACAATACTTAGGTCTGGCTTCAGGGGAGTACGCACTAAAAGTAATAGAATGAATAACAGAACTAAAATATTATTTCTATTACTCTGTCCAAGAAGATCAATCAAGAATTTCGATGAAATGATAAAAGCAAAGGGCAGCAATACATATAAATGTCTCGAAATGCCGTAAACTTCAAATACAGGAGTAAGCCCTGCAACGGAAACAAGGAAAAGGATGAAAAGTAGATCGAATTTTGGAAACCTGTCTAAAATAAGGTACTTAACGGTGCCAAGGAAAAATAAAAGCAACCAGACTTCACCAAGTAGGGAATAAAATTGATTTGCTATTCTGAACAAACCATGATAGATGAACTTTCTAAAATAGTCATCAACGCTATGTGTCTTTAAATAGCTGGTAATAGATGACGTAGGAGTATTATTCGATGACGATTGTGCATAGGAATCCGCAAAATACTGTGAATTCTTGCCAAAATCAAAAGCGGATCCATATGCTTTATATCTCATATACAAGTGAGGTAGCGATATTAAAAAAAATAGAAAAGGTACTAACAGGAGAAATGACCAGTTTAAGCTTACCTTTTTATACCATAGTAACCATATTAAATACAACAAGATAACACCCACCATGAAAATTCCGTTGGGCCTTACATAATATGAAAGACTAGCCAAAATAGTGGCAATTATAATACTCCGCGGTTTGTTGTCAGGATCTGCCAAATAATCCATTGTTGATATGACCAATAAGATAAATAGTGGCTCACTGTATCCTGAGTAATCTGAACCCCCTGTACGTATCAATGTTGGAGAGAACGTAAAAGCTAAAACAGCAATTATAGCGGATTTCTTGTCGGTTAATTTATTAGCAAGGCTAGAAAAAGGAAAAATAGATAAACCCATAATCAATATGGACAAGACCCTTGAAAGAATCATCCCATTGAAAATGGATCGGATACCAAATACCTTGAGAAAGACGGCTAGTACCATTGACCAGCCAATTGAATGACTGTGTATGGGAACCCAATTCCCTTCTGCTATTTCAAAACCTTTGAGTAGGAAATAATAGGCATCTTCCCGTAATACCTCATTGAATGGTGCAGAAAAAGTCATTAATGTGACCATTAGGAGAAAACAAAAGGTTGTAAACCATATATATTTTGAGTATAAGTAAGAAAATGTAATTTCTAATTTATTATTTATATAATTAACAGTATCTGCCATATTGTCTTTTTTCATATTTTGATCCTCTAATACTCTGCACAAAGACGTACAAAAACCATCGAGTTTTTATGGCAATAACACCCTCTCACCACCGTTCGACATTTTTTCCATTTGTGATAAAAGCTGTTGTGCTACCAGTTTATGTCCTTGAAGATTCCAATGATAATCATACTTGCCAAATACCAAACCCTGTTTTTCATTATTATCATCAAAAGCGATTTTTAAAAACCCGATCTCGTTCTGATTACAAAAATCCTCTAGATCCTTGCTTTTCGCTTTTGGAAGCTCAGCAAGTATTGTAATCCTTTGCTTTCTTTCAAGTGCCATGTTCTTTGCCATGATAAACATTTTTTTCTCAAAGTCACCCATGCGCTCCCTTGGGATTATGCTCTCCGTGTTCGTTCCCCGATTTCTACTGTAACTGGATTTTTTTAATACATCTTTCAACATCTCAGATCGGCGTTCCAGAAAGTAAGGCAAATACATTGGACTCAGGATCTTATAGAGCAAGCTTGTCGTAGCGGCCTTTTCCTTGGGGATGGAAATTAATTGAAGAGTCCCGGTCTCGTCTATCACAAACATTGGCTTGTGTTTCTTGTAAATATAGTTATAACGAGTTCGTTCAAGTGTATTCCCTGAAACAAAGAAGATTACCTCATCCGCGTTCAAAGGTTTCCCATCCCTTTCATAGGAGAGTATCTCTTGATCTAGGCCATAGCCGGGAACAGCAAGGTTCCATATTTCTATATGCCGCATTTGATTTTCTATCAAATTGGAAAAGCGTTTATCCTCAGGAACTCCCCATCCAAAAATCTGTGAATCCCCATACAATAGAATTCGATATACATTTTTATCTTTCAGTACGTTACGAGGCTTATCTCTGAACCCCAGTGAATTAATGGTGTAGACTGCATTAAAGTAGTGTGAATGATGAGTGACGCTTTTCCCTGCC
>JBLNAE010000321.1:0-6615 GCA_050259195.1 Ignavibacteriales bacterium | reverse complement strand
ACGTAAGGTTTATTTTTCGGAAAGCGTTTATTAACTTCAATAGTTGTTTGTTCTAACCTTTCCTTGAATGATCCTTCTAAATTCTGCATCCTTTTAAAAATAAAGTGTTGTCTCTCGAGTCTTTCATCTTTAAACTTTTGGCTTTGTATAGGATAGACTCTTTTCAATTTGCTGACTAATTCATACCATCCTTTTTTATTTTTGGTGCCATCTCTGAACCACCAACACCTTAGAATAACAATATCTCGCAGGCTTACTTTTTCCGGTTTACGTTCTCTTGCAAGCTTAAGAGCTAATACTCTTTGGAGGGAACTTGCAGAAGCACGCACAATGTTTTCTTCGGAGCTTTTCCACTCTTTACCCTTTTCGGTCAGAAGTGTTACTGTTACCTTGCCTAAATCACTATCAAGTACAAACATCATTTTCTTTCTCTTAGAATAAAGCTTCCAATTGGTAAGTGGGCCATGAATCGCTGGTCGCTCATTCTCTTTATTGGGCTTAAGATGACGACTGAATTGAACTGTTTTACAGAGTGATACGATTCGTAGCAACTCGGATATAAACCCAACGGGAGAAAGTATTAGCTTCAAGGACTTCAACTATTCTTTGGCGTAAATCTTGGGAGTATGGTCTCATACCCAAACTCTACCTAAACTGTACCGTATATACAATAGGAATCTGCTCTAACTCGCTGCTACAACAACCTTTATTGGAAATTAAAGGATTTGCCAACTAGCACGTGGCGTGTAGAAGAGATAAGAGCATAGAAGAACCTTAAACTCCCCATATTTGAAGGATTCTATGAGTTCATCTTTTCCAAGATCGAAGAAGGCGAGCGAGCTCTTGTGAATGTTCTTTTTCCATCCGCTCTCGTGAGATCTTTCCCGTAAATATGCTTGAGTCGAATGGAAATGCACCCGGATTAAAATGTGCTCCATACATGTGCCAGATAATGATAACAAGAAAGGCAAGCAGAGCCTCATAGCCGTGGACGAATTTGGCTACTGGAATAATCACTCCGGGCAAGAGTTTTGTAAAGAAAACAGGAAGGTATAGAATAAAGCCCGTAACAATCATAATTATCCCGCCAATCATAAGCCCCCAATATTCAAACTTTTGCCTATAATCATATCGGTCGAACTTAGGCTGTTCTTTGGAAAGCCCCAGATAGTATTTAAGTATCCCTACAGCATCGCTGAAATCCTTAAAGGTAGGTATCATTGAAGGTCTTGCTTTTATTAAAATAACCAGAAGAGTAACACGACCCAAGTGCCAGACAGCTAGCGCTGCAAATAGAATACCAAATATGCGGTGGATAAAACGCGTCGTATCAATACCTCCAAGCCTAACTATAATCCACGCTGCCCAAGGGTTTTCAAAAAACTCCTGAGGAAGTCCAGTAATTACAAGCACAAGAAAAAAAATCATAACAGATAGATGCTCGATCCTTTGAAGAGGACTAAACCTTACAAATTCTTGTGGCAGACAAATTTCTACAGGGGGAGCTTCGTTTTGAGGATTTTCACTTTCTCCAAGGTTTATTTTATCTTCCATTTTACTATCTCCTTTAGAGGGTTGTTATATAACTACCTATTTATAGCCGCATGCCAGATATGAAGCAAGATTTGGAGTCCGAGTCCACCTATGATGAAAGGAATAAACATCTTATAAAAGAGCTTTACATAATATACAAGCGGAGCCTTTTTAGGGCTTGGCTCGTAGTGGGACAGCCACGCCCCAGGAAAATTTGTAGTAGCATCTAAGTGGCATTTTCTACATGTGTGTACAATATTGGCTTTTAGAACAGGGGAATTAGGGTCACTCACTTTGCTAATATTGTGAATCCCATGGCAATCAGTGCAAACAGCCTTCCAAGAGGTGATATCCCCTTTTTGATTCTTATAAAACGTAGCACTTACACCATGAAAATCCTTAAGATAGGTTTCTAGAACCTTAGTCGAAAGTCCATACTTTTGCATGATTTTTTCGTTTGCATGACACCTTCCGCATAAATCAGGAGTTTTTACCAAGAAGGTACGGGTTCTTGGGTCCTCTATATTATGGGCATTGTGGCAGTCGGTACACACTGGAACGTCTGGGTTGTTTTCTTTAATTAAGGCTCTTCCATGAACGCTCGCACTATAGATTTCGTAAATCCCAAGATGGCACCTTTTGCAGGTTTGAGAAATTTTTACCCTTGGCTTATTGGGTCTTGTTACATTGTGAGCTCCATGACAATCAACGCAAACAGGAGCCCTGGTATCTCCCTTGGTTAAGAGGCTATAATGAATACTCTCTAAGGTCTTTGTGTAATTGGCAAAGTGACAGCGTTTACAACTCTCATAGAAAGCTAATGTGTAGGCTCTACGGTCTTTAAGCTCTTTTACCGGGTGCGGGTAGTCTGAAATATCACTGTGGCAGTCTGTACAGCTCAGCTTGTCACCATGAATTGATGAAGCAAACGCTGTTGGATTTATGTAGAGGGACATTTTCTCCTTACTAGGTAACTCAACGCTCAAGGTTGGATCGCCATGACACCCGAGACAAAACTCAACCTTTTCTGAGAACTTAGCTTGGGGTTCTGCCAGAGAAGTAAGGGTCAATATCAAGGCAATAACTACCCCTACGATACTTTGCCACAAAGCATAGAGAATCGCCGAAGCATCTTTTGAACTCCTTTTACTTAGTGGCTCAGTATTCAACCTTTACCCTCTTCTTCTCGCTTTTTTGCAATTTCCTTCTCCAGTTCACTGCAAAGGCCAAGAGTCTCAGACTTTTTCTCCTCTTTTAATTTCTCCTGAAGCCGAGGTTCTTTACCCTTTTTGGATTGTTTCCCCCATCCAAAGTAGGCTACATTCGGTCTCCGGTTCGAAGCAGCAACCTCGAGCAGGCCCTCTCCAAACCGTCGCGCCCCTAACCATGCTTTGTTAACTACAACCCAAAAAATCATCGCAAAGGAGAGAAAAGGCAGGAAGATCACATAAATGAGTCCCATAAGCGGTCCTACCACAATCATAACCAGAGGCTGTATCTTAATGTAAGAGTCATTGCCCTCGCACAGCAAAAGCTCACCTTCCTCCTCTATCGTAACAAGGTCCTTTCGCTTTAGGCTAAGGTAAGTTCCTCTCTTTACAACTTCTCCACCATAGTATCTTTTCATTTTTAACCTCCCTTTCTTTTAATGTCACCTTTAATTTAATACAAGGGGGCTAATCTTGTAAATGTCATTTCTCTTAACCGGCTTTCCACTTCCCACTTCCTTCTCTCTCATCTCGGATCTCTTTATCTCTGAAGGTGGTCTCTACCTTCATCTCTGGGGCGGGTGATAAAGGCAGAAAGGTTCAGCAGCCATGATGTCGTTTGTCATTACGTAGGCGCGAGAACGAGATCCACCACAGATGATTCGGTATTCACAAATTCTACACTTACCCCTCAAATGGTCAGGATTGCGGAGGAGCTGAAAAGTCGGATGCTCCCGGTAGATTCTTGCGAGCGAGTCGCGGCGAATATTTCCAGTCGAAAGTGGAAGAAATCCACTGGGATAGATCTCTCCGGTACGAGAAATAAAAACATAACCGTTACCCGCGTTCACCCCTTTCGGAGCATGACCGATACTCCCACCTGGTCCGAAATCACGGGTCAATCGGCTAGGCAATCTTATCTCGGAAGGCTTGCTTTCTCCAGACCGATTTTTTCCCTCTTGCTGAATAAGGTATCGTCTATAGTGCGGTGCCTCGGTGATCTTAACTATGAAATCAACCTCTTTAGAGAGTCTATAAAGCCTTTGGAATATATTCTCATACTGGACAGCCGTCATTTGTTCCAGGAGCTTTCCTCTACCAATGGGTACTAAGAAAAAAACCTCCCAGAAGACAACCTTTAGAGCCGTGACCAATTGAGCAATATCGTCGAAGGCATCAAAATTGTACTTGCTGAAGGTGGTGTTGATTTGTAGAGGAAGGCCTACCGAGTGGGCATATTCGGCGCCTCTCAGGGTGAGGTCAAAAGCTCCAGGAACTCCTCGGAAAGAATCATGGATTCTGGCGTTCGGACCATCTAAACTAAGGGCCATCTGAGCAAGTCCGGCTTTCTTTAGCTTCTTAACTAGCTCTAGTGTAAGCTTCTGGGTGGCAGCCGGGATTGTTGCCATACGTAAACCCAGGTCTGCACCGTATCGAATCAAATCAAAAATATCCTCCCTTTTTATTGGGTCTCCCCCGCTCAGTACCATGACTGGTGTTCCCATTGAGCGAACTTCCTCAATGAGTTTAAACCCCTCTTGGGTTGAGAGTTCTCGTGGGTCACGCCGGTTAATCGCTTCCGCCCTGCAGTGGCGACAAGCTAGGTCGCATCCCTGTGTAACTTCCCAGATGACAATAAAAGGAGAAAATGCGAAATCAATCTCAGCTAAAGTGCTCCTTTCTGCCTCTTTTATTGGGATGTTTCTCATTTGTACATTCTCATCGTTGTTAATTAGAAAATTCTTGTTTCATCCATCCCACCACAACCGTCTTTACTAAACGGTGAGCTACATCTCCCCTTATAGCATGCATTACCAGCGTACCCATCTTTGTTAGTAAATTGAATCCATTCCGATACAGCCTCTTTTACCTGATTAACGCTATAGTTATGTTTTGCTATTAAGAAGTCTGATAATCCCCAAACACTCTTAGCCAGGTTGCAGGGACAGCAACAGGTTGATATAGAATTATCGCTACAACATGGGGCGGGTATGGCTGATAGAGCCTCGCTCTTTATTTGTTCCTGTTCGGGTGTTAAAGCTATGGAGTTGTGATAACCTATAAATTCTTTTGCTTGCGAATGAGCGTCATAAAATTTGATTTCGCCTTCTCTAGGTGATTTAGTGTTTTCTGCTATTCGTCCAGTGTAGTGTACGGCTAGAATTAAAGCGATTGTACTCAAAATTGTTCCAATCATCCAATAATGTTTTTGTCTCATTTCTAATACCTCTCTTTGACTTTTGCTCTTCCATAATACTGCAATAGCTGTGCCATTAGAAAATAGAAATATTTTTCTCTATAATAAGGCTCTTAAATTAAATTAAAGTGTCAGATGTCAGGAAATAGGACAAAGTTCTATGGCTGTACCTTTTGTTTTATGAGGAAATTCAACAACAATTGTTTGGCATAGATTTTGCAAGGACAAAAAGGAAAAGAAATGAATCAAATTGATGAACATACAATAAGCTATGGAAATCCTGTCTTAACAAAAGATTTTTTAGCGGAGTTGAATTTTTACTTTACAATTAAAATAAGTTTGTGTTATGATTCTCGGTATAATTGTTGAGGAGGTACCAAGATGAAATATATATTCATTCTTGTGACTGGAATTTGGATGATTGTGATTTCCTTTGGTGCGAGATTTGCTTATGGGGAGGAGAATCTAGTTGAAAAAGGTAAAGAACTTTATACTCAAAAGAAATGCTCCATGTGTCATAAAATAGAAGGAGTTGGTGGAAAGATGGGTCCAGACCTCTCTGATGAGGGCAATAAGGGTAGGACTGAAGATTGGTTGATGAAATATTTTAAGGATCCCAAGTCCGTAATGCCTGAGGCAAAGATGAGGCCTGTTAAAGGTACGGATGAAGAATTAAAAGCCTTAGTAGCCTATATGACGAGTCTCAAGAAAACAAAGTAGGCTAATCGTGCCTCCTTGCCGTGAGAGCAATATATGCGAGTTATTCTGTTCTTTGTTCTATTTATTTTTGAGCACGTAGTGCCGGAATTATAGTTTATCAAAAATGATGAAACCCCTTATGATTCTAACTTTCCTTGGGATGATGGTGTCTCTTTATTTGGCTATTATATATGCCCCAACCGAGGTGGTGATGGGGCATATTCAGAGGATTTTCTACTTCCACATGGGTGCTGTCTGGGTCGCTACGATTGCATTTACGGTTGTTTTTATTGCGAGCATTCAGTATCTGCGCAAGGAAAGCCGCTTTTGGGATATTCTCGCCCTCTCTTCTGCTGAGATAGGGGTTTTATTTACCACTTTAACAATCATAACAGGGAGTATATGGGCAAAGCCCATATGGGGGACGTGGTGGACATGGGATCCTCAGCTTACGACCACTTTTATCCTATGGATTCTCTACGTTGCATATCTCATGCTTCGCTCTGCCACCGGGAGCAATTTGAAAAAGGCGAAATTCGCCGCCGTCTTTGGGATAATCGCTTTTATAGACCTGCCCCTTGTCTATCTCTCTGTAAGACTCATGCGTGGGATATCGCCCGTAGTTTTTGGCGGTCGAGGCGGCGGAATCGCGCCCCAGATGATGGTTACGCTTGTAGCGTGTCTTATCACTTTTACACTTTTATATATAGTTCTTCTTAAAGGGAGGATGAGCATAGAAGGGATGAAGGACGAAGTGGCAAGGCTCAAAGTTGAGGAGATGGAGTAATTATGGATAATTTATTATATTTATTTTGGGCATATACAATTTTCTGGATAGCTCTTTTTATATATGCCTCGAGCCTTCTTAAGAAGAGCAGGGAGCTAAGGAGAGAGATAGAGGCATTTAGAGATTCTCTTTTTATGGGGAGCAAGAGGGTAGATGAGTAGAGGGAAGATTAAGTTCATTGTGGGGATTGG
>JBLNAE010000320.1:0-5709 GCA_050259195.1 Ignavibacteriales bacterium | reverse complement strand
TGAGTGCCGGCTTTTGGCAGCTGAACCCTAAGGAGGTTACGATTCGCCAGGTTTGGGTGGTTTGGAACTTTGCTTTGGTCATTTTGCGGATAAGTCCTGCGATTCGCTCCAAAGTCCACAGGCTACTCTGATGACCGAACGCATCAGCTCCTTCTATGATCGCGACTCTGATTCTTTCCCGATCTTTGGCGCTTAACTGTGATTTCGGTCCTGGCTGGCCTTTGGTTTTGAGCCCTTTTATCCCTCTTTTCTTGTATATTTCCACCCAGTTACTGTGTAAAGAGTGATGCAAAACACTTACTACAAGCTTCTCTCAGAGCATGATATCCTCGGATATTTAGATAAGTCTCTTGCTGGCCTGCGAAAGAAGCTGTAGGTAAATCTTCCGCCGTTGCGGAACTCCTTACTGCGACATCGGTATCAGGACCATACTCTTTACAGAGCCTGTCATAGGCAGCCTTTATTTCATCCCAGAGTTCATTGGGAATACCAGCACCTAAAATTAAATCGCGCGCCGTCTTTCCTCGTTTAGCGAGATCAGCCACATTGCTTTTATCTAGACCTTTAATGACTAGCTTGAGTTCCTCAAGGATGCCTGCAGAGTTTAATACGTACCAATACGCCTGAGCAGTTATGGCAAATCCATTGGGAATTTTAACCCCTTGGGGTGTAAGTTCCCGGTACATTTCTCCTAAAGATGCGTTCTTACCACCGACTATGGGAACGTCATTAATACCTATCTTTTCAAACCAACGGATGTATTCGTTAGCTTGTTTCATATTGTTTCTCTCTGGATTTATGAATTATATTAATTCCGATTAAATAGTGTGTTTGTATAATATTGCTGGCTATCGTTAGTTACCTTGGTTTATCCAAAAGTCTTTCAACCTATTCCGATCAACCTTACCAATTGGGTTAAAGGGCAAATCTGGCAAAAACTCTATTTTCTCCGGAACCTTATATGCTGCAATGCGTGAAGCAACAAAGGTCCTTAACTCGGTCTCGGTTGGTGAAGTAGTAATATCCTCTTTCAAAGATACATAGGCTTTGACAATCTGCCCTACGTGCTCATCTGGAAGTCCAATCACACCTACGGCTTTTACAGCTGGGTGCTCATAAAATACTTCCTCAACTTCCAGCGGGGAAATATTAGAGCCACCCCGAATGATGATCTCCTTTTTACGGCAGACAAACCAATAGTACCCATCTTCATCCACCCGTGCCATGTCACCTGTATATAGCCATCCGTGCTTTAAGGCTTTCGCTGTTTCTTCTTTGTTATTCCAATACTCAACCATGTTAGCCTCGCTTTTTACAAGAATTTCCCCAACATCATCCTCCGGAACATCTTTACCACTATTATCAACCAAGCGCAGGCTTGTTGCATAGACAGGCGTGCCTATCGAGCCGGGTCGCTTTGGACCAAAGGGTGGATTTACCGTATAAGGACAGCACTCAGTCATGCCACAACCTTCGGTAATCTCTAAACCAGCAAGCTCAAGAGATCGCCTGTGGAGCCTCATAGGAACCTTATCTCCTCCCACAAAGCAGGATTTCAAAGAACTGAAATCACATGTTAGAGCCGTTGGGTGATTAAGTATGTTATCTAACCCCGCAGGCAAAAGTGTAGTTAGGGTTGGATGGTATTTGTTAATGCCATCTATGAAAGTTTCAGGCTCAAACTTCGGCAGTAAGATTACCGTTCCCCCAATATATATCGTGGTTATCAGCCACCCAAAGCCGAAAATGTGACAAATGGGTAACGGTACGAGGCTTATGTCATTGGAATTTATTTGTAAAGTTGTCGCTTGGTTAATGACAGTATGCATCAAACTGTAATGGGTATGTACCACGCCTTTAGGTTTGGCCGTTGTTCCGGAGGTATAGAGAATTACAGCAGGATCGTTTTCCTCAACTATAAGTAATGGTGTATCGCTATTCGTTTCTTCCAACAGATCAGAAAAATCGCTTATATCGACAAAGTTATTGTTGACACCGACTAAGTAGCACTTCTCGATGGTTTATAAATTTTTACGCACACTCGCATATTCAGGAAAAAGTTCGTCATGTACAATAAGTATCTTAGCTCCACAGTGACTTATAGCGTACTCAAGTTCTGGGCCTTTGTAGCGGTAATTAAGCGGAACAGCAATGGCACCGATCTTAAAACAGGCGTAGTAACTAAAAACGAGTTCGGGGCAATTTTTTAGGAATAGAGCCACGCGGTCTCCGCGTTTAATACCGATTTTAAAAAGAGATCTTGCGATTTGGTCACTGGTCTTATCAAGGTCTTTATAAGCGAATTTGAAGTTATCAAAAATAAGCGCGCATTTGCTAGGAGTTCGATTTGCAGTATTCTTTAGAAAATTAGCTAATAGCATTGAATTCCCATTCCTAAAGATATTGTTAGATAACAATTTCGCCATCAGCATTTATCCTCTCCGGATTTTCAATCATTTTTGATTTGTATTTGCTACGAATTCATTTCCCACACAATCCGAGTGTCAAAATTTCCTTGATCTCACTACACCCATTGCCACTTTGTCCGTGATTCCCGTAGACCACGAAGGTTACGAGATCAAGTTTTTTCTCTTTAATTAGCTCTGATTCCGTCCACTTTTTTATTTTGCATTCTCTGCTCTCTATAAAACTTTAAACGCAAATTATATGCCACTCTATTGAATGAGCATAAGTTGCTGCAATGTCTATAAATTGAGTACAGGAATACTATCTATTGGGAAAAGCACACATGTCAGAATTTAAGACACCTGACATCTCTTTTAAATCCGATTCCTGCGAAATAAAGGGAGTTTTACCTAGGCATCCTTCCTGCCGACGGTCACGGCTGACCAAAGACCTGGATACCTGACCTAACACCATCGTGATTGAGCATCATATTGGTGTCTTCTCTCTTTCATATTGGTTGAATACAGAGTTTCCCTCTATGATCCTCTGTCTTCGGAAGCAATCTACTGTATGGTCATTCACCATCCCTGTGGCCTGCATATGTGCATAGCATACTGTCGATCCTAGGAATTTGAAACCTCTTTGACGCAGATCTTTGCTCATAGTATCCGACTCTCGGCTTGTCGTGGGATAATCGCTCAGCTTTTTGAGTTCATTCACAATTGGCTTGCCATTGACAAACCTCCAGATATAGGCATCGAAGCTTCCAAATTGTTCCTGGATCTCAAGAAATCTCTGGGCATTATTAATCGCTGCTAGGATTTTGGCTCGGTTTCGGATAATCCCCCTATTTCCGAGAAGTCCTTGAACATTCTGCTCGTTGTACCTGGCAACCTTTTCGGGATCGAAGTGATCAAAAGCGATGCGGTAGTTCTCCCGTTTTCTCAACACTATATACCAGCTCAGTCCTGCTTGAGCGGTTTCCAGGGTGAGGAATTCAAATAAGAGTCGGTCATTATGAACGGAGACACCCCACTCTTTATCGTGATATTCGATGTAATCCGGTTTGCTTAGATTCACCCAAGGACAACGACAGACAAAATGCTCTTCTCTCATGTTGGCTCCATCCAATATTTTACTTTAATTAGGAGAATACAAAATAGTTGCAATTACAACAAATCTTTTGATATATAATTTTAAATAGGCTAGATAAAAAGGAGGATAAATCTATGAATCTTACTGGAAATCAAATATACAGGTTTTCAATCATACTTATAATTCTCGCAATCTTCACTCCCGTATCTTTGGTTTCTAAGAGTGCCGAGTGTGCTATGGTTGATTCGCAGATGATATTACCGGGTGGTAAAACCGCGATGAGGGAAATTGATGCGGAGAAGGTTCGTAGTATGCTTGAGAATAAAATAGTGGCTAAGAAACTTAGAGCCTACGGACTCTCCAAAGAGGAGGTCTTGGCTAAAATGGCCAAGATGAGTGATGGACAGATTCATCAATTGGCCGCCGTCTCTGATCGTATAACTGCGGGTGGTGTCGGAGGCTTTTTCATAGCAACGACAACAATAATCTTAGTAGCTATAATAGTTATTTTATTATTGATCTTGGTTGCGGTGAACTGAATATATGTCTCAACAAATCGAGACCTCAGATTCCGGACATACTATATGGTTGTCTGACTTGAGGGATGGGATAGGCAAAATCAAGTGGATTTTTCAAGCTGTGCTGAGGAGTAAGTGGTGAAAGAGCGGTACATTAACTAAATATGAGGAGGCGTGGTACTATGAAATACAGTTTTAATATTTTTATTGTCTCATTTATCTTTGCATTTTTCTCTGTATCTTTAGCCTTTGGGGCCAACAAAGAGTCTGAGCCTGTTGTAGCTCAACCCTCTTCAGACGTGGTTCAAAGACTCGACGTTACGGTAGATAGCTACTCTTTTAGCCCCAACCATATAATAGTGAGTGTAAATAAACCTGTAGAGCTTACGTTAAAGAGCGTCTCAAAGATTGTTTCCCACAATTTCACGCTCAAGGATCCAGAAGCGGGATTGAACGTGGATGAGAACATCTCGCCTGGGAAAGAAGTCAAAGTCAGTTTTACTCCTACAAAGGCTGGAACCTATAAGTTCTACTGTAACAAAAAGAGTGTATTTGCAAATCACAGGAAGAAGGGAATGGAAGGCATTCTAGAAGTTAGACAATAGTGAAGTTACCATAATCATTGGTAAAGCATAAATGAAAGACGAAAATAAAGAGCAACTCATAAATGAGTTGACAGCAATGCGTCAGCTCATTCCTGAACCGGAGGCAGCAGGAACCCATCGCATGTCACCAAAGGTCCTGCTGTTGCGGAACGGAGAACACTTCCATAAGATTTTTGAGGAGGGGCCGCTCGGTATGGCCATTGTTGGTTTGAATTATCGGTTTGTCAAAGTTAATATGAGATTGTGTCAGATGTTGGGTTATACGGAGCAAGAACTAACCGCACTCACGTTTCTTGATATTACATATATAGACGATATTGATATGGATGTGAAATTGGCGCAGCAGGTGTTTAGCGGAGAGATACCGTACTACAAGATTGAGAAACGTTATATCAAGAAGAATAAAGAGATTCTATGGATTAATCTAACTGCTTCTGTCATCGGTGATGAGAGCAGAAAGCCACTCTATGGTCTGGCAATGATTGAAGATATCACCGATCGCAGAATACTACATGAGAAATCCCAGAGGCAGGCAGAAGAACTAAGAACCTTATATGAAGACTTAAACAGGAGAAAGAAGGACTTAGAGATACTAAATACTATCACTCAAGCAGTGCATCGATCTCTCAGCTTAGAAGAGGTTTACAAAGTCGCTTTGGATATGGTTATAGCTTTAGAAAACATAGATATGGCATGTATCTATTTGGCAGATTGGGACAGAAAAGAAGCTATTCTCCAAGCCCAAAGGAATGTTCCTGAGGATTACGTACGCAGGGCTGGGAGGATACCATATCCTAAGGGTATTACTTGGAAGGTTATTAACTCTGGGGAGATAATGAACGTTGAAGATGCCCAGAAGCACCCCGATATAGGTCCAGCAGGTAGGGATTTGGGACATCACGGAATCTTAGGAATACCTATAACTTTGGAAGGGGGAAATATGGGTGTTATCTGGTTTTTTAGCTATAAGGAACGTCAGTTTAATAAGCAAGAGATAGATTTACTTACCTCTATGGGCAATCAGATTGCTATAGCCATAGCAAAGGCAAAGATATTTAAAGAGTTGAGGCGACAAGAGGAGGCAC
>JBLNAE010000319.1:0-6196 GCA_050259195.1 Ignavibacteriales bacterium | reverse complement strand
AACGGGGCGGGTGATATTAAAGCGCAAGCCGACGGTAAAGAGGGAATTATGGGGAGGAGAGTTTTGGACAGATGGGTATTATGTAGCCACAGTTGGAGAGAGAGCGAACTGGACAACAGTGAAAAAATACATACAAGAGCAAGGAAAACCCAAAGAGGAGTTGAAGCAGCTAAAGTTGTTTTAGATACCCTGCAGCTTGCTGCAGGGAGTTTCATTCCTTTTATAATTTTTTCTCCACCCGCTTCGCTTCGATTTCATTGAGGAACCGATAATTTTCTGTACTGAGGTCTCTTCTGTATATTCCCACGACCTCTACAATGTCCCCTTCAGCTATAGGCAGGTGGCCAAGGGCAAATACGTTGACAAAATTTCCGTCTCTATCGGCGAGCTTAAAATTCGTGTAGGGGCTTCCTTTATCCTTACCGTCTTTTTCCAGTGTGTTAAATACTAAATCCCAAACCTTTCCCTCCACTATCACCCCTGCGCTGTCATAAGCAATAGGATTTATTAGAATGCTCGTTATATCCAATTTCTTGGCCGGGGTGGTAGTGTCAGGGTTTTGCCACTCACCCGCGCATCCCGGAAAAAAGAGAAATAGTATGAGATATACAAAATATTTTCTTTTCATAAATGCCTCCCACGTATAATTATGCGGAACGAATGCTACGAAGATTATAACATCTCTAACCGTAAAACAAGGAGTTCTTAAGAGAATGAAATCCGCTGTAATTAAACTTTCAAAAACCATAAAACCTTTGTCGAACTTACTTTACTTAGCACAAGTAGCGTGAATGATATAGATAGTTCCCACTAGATGCTTTTCGACATAACCTACATTTAGTCCGGCTTTTTTAGCGTTTTCTAAGGTGTCGCGATTTAGATGACATCCTATTTTCCTAATGTTAAGTGGTGTAAGCCAGTCCTGAACCTTGCTGAGAAATGAGTTATAGCTTCGGACATGTTCTAAAAGTAGGATTCTCCCTTCTGATTTACAGACCCTTTTCATTTCAGATAATGCTCTAATGGGATTTGGAACGGTGCAAAGTGAGAGCGTGCAAAGTACCGTATCGAATGTGTTATCATTGAAACCTAAATTCTCGACATCCATCACGAGTAGATTTATCGCAATACCGAGATTAAGAGCAAAAATTCTCCCCTCTTCAACCATCTTTTCGGATATATCCACACCTGTAATTTCACATGCAGCGGGATAAAAGGGAAGATTTCTTCCTGTGCCTATACCAACTTCAAGAACTCTGCCTTTAGACTGACTGGCTAATTTTTTGCGATACCGCCGAAAGACAAGAGGCTCCATAATCCATTCTCGCCTGTTAAACGAATGAGCAGTCTCATTATATATTCTGCGAATTTCTTGGATTTGCATTTAGCCAGATTATTCTTCAACGTTTCGAAGGCGACACCTTTGGATAGGCAGAACGAATGTAAAACGATTTTATATTATGTGGCCATAATCCATCTGTCGTCGGATTTTTTTTAATCTCATGACCTGCCAATTTCTCACAGAGATATAGTCCCAAATCAATTGAAGAGGTAACCCCTCTCGCGGTAATGACATTGCCTTCGTCAACGATTCTTTGGTTCACAACAGACGAGCAAAATTTCTTAAGGTCGTCAAAATGGTTGGGATGGGTAGTTGCTATTTTTCCTCTCAGGAATCCTGCCGCACCCAAGAGTAAGGCACCTGTGCACACGGAGGCTTTTAATTTGCAAGGCTCTGCAGTCCCAAGCCACTCAATAAACTGGGCATTATCAATCAACTTTCGTATCGTGAGGATAAATCCACCAGGTACGATGACCAGATCATAATTTTCTAGTGATTCTCTAACTCTGGTTGGCGTAAAGCGCAGCCTCGCATTATCACTCACTTCTTCGGAATGTGCACAGATTTCCCATTCCCGGTCTTGCACAAATCCCATCGTTTTAAGCCGTGTCACCGGATCGTAGATACCGATAAAATTCAAAGCGGTCATTCCATTGTAAATAATAAATGCGATTTCCATGACAGCTCCTTTTTAACTTTTTATCTTTGTGTTTGGTTTTACTTGAGCTTTGTGGAGAGGGCAGTGGCACAAGCGGCGGCAAGTAGATACGACGCACTGCCTGCGAGGGTTGTGAGAGTAAAACCGATACCAAGGCCTATCATGATTGCTGCGATTGAGCCGAATACGGACATAATGCCGTTTAGCCCCCAATAAAATGGAACGCCGCCTGACTTTAGTGAATTGCCTACGATCCTTATGCCGAGCGGAAATGGCATTCCCATAAAAAGCCCAAGCGGGAAAAGCAAGAAGAAGGTTATAACAATCCTTGTCTGAATTGAAAAAGGCAGGAAGATCGGTATTAGATGAGGCAGGGCTAAGGCATAGATTGTTGAAATAAAAAATATTAGGGAGCACACTGTAAAAATGCGTTTCGGAAGAACCTCTTCTCTAAATCTGCCGCTTAAGAAGCTGCCAATCCCGCCGGATATAAGTAGTGAAAAGAGTATCACGGATAAAGTAAAAATCGGATGGCCTAGAAGTAGAATGAATTTCTGGAGTATTGATATTTCTATAAATATAAATCCAAGCCCAAGCGCAATGAAATAGAGGATAAACAGCGTGGTTTCGGTTTTTTTCTTTGCCTCGCTGCTATACGAAAAGGCAAAGAATAGAAAAGTAGCAGAAATTGGTATAAGGAGAAACCTCATCAGGTATGTCGGAATCCCGTAGGGTTTTTCATTCGCAAAGTAAAATGGGCTATCATCTCGAACCGGGTCTACCTTTTCATCAAACTGAGAGTAGAACTCGTCGGGAGAAATTCTTCCGCTAAAAAGCTCCTTATACGGAGATGAAGAGACAACGTATGGAATGTGAATGGGATTGTATTTAGACGAGAGATTTTTTATTTCCAGACCTTCTCCTTTTGTAAAGGGCGTCTTTTTAACCATAAAAATCATCTGAGTCGGCTCATTCTTTTTCGGACTATCAGCTAATAAAATCGCAATGTGATTCCCGGCTTCCTCCGGCGGGATTCCGTATTCCTGCATCATAGAGATTGAATTTGAGACGAGTCTTGGAATATCAACCTGCCACCTTATAACAACAAAAATTCCATTGTTCGTTAGGTGATCGAAATACTCATGAAACGCCTGAGTTGTGTAAAGGTAATTCTCCGAAAGCGCGAGTCCACCCGATGAAACGGATGCCCAGGAGTCAACAAAGCTAAGCGATATGATGTCGTATTTTTCATTCGACCTGCTTATAAAATTACGCCCCTCGTCTATTATGAGATTTACGTTGGGGTTATTGTAAATATTCCCCGCTTTTTCTCCGTAATGTCTAACAAAGTCAACTATTAGAGGATTTAGTTCTACGGCAGTTACTCGCTTGCTTCCTGCAACCAGAGACAGTAGTACATCCGCTCCTCCGCCAGGGCCGATTATAAGGGCTTTTGGCTCTTTCTCCAGACGAAAGGGTATATACCTGAACCACTTTGTAGCCTCTTCCATACTCTCAACCTTGCCGTCCCATTTAACAACATTCGTCCACGCATCGGAATCAATATATATCCTTGCGATATGCGGTGGATCTACGCCCTCTACGCCGTCAATTCTTGAGTAGGAATTCCATTTCGTAAAAACTATATGGAGCTTGGGGTCGGAGTGCATGTGCTGGTAGAGACCCTTTGCCGGGGCGTTTTTAATGGTAAGTATGTGGAACTCGCTGTTGCAAATTATCAAAAGAGCGACTGCCAGTATAGAGGTCAATCCCAATGAAAATGTCTTCGCTTTCCAAAAATCTGGACGGTGCGTGGAAAAAAGAAGAGTAGCCAATGCGGGAAGCATAGCGACAAAGAGCGCGGTTGATTCGCCCCCTAATATTCCAAGGATTAGAGTAATTCCCAATGCCCCGAATGAGGCTCCTATTAAATCTGCAAAATAAAGTTTCCCTGTAATTTCCCTGAATATATCAAACGCCTGCGCGAGTGTGATGCCCACAAGAAAAAAGGGGACGACGGATGTAATAAAATACAGGCTAAGGTAGTTTGGGGTAGCGGGAAGCTGGATAATTATCCATAAAAATATCGGAATTGATAATGAAAAAAGAAGCGATGCCACGGCAAGAGAGCCGTGGGTGGATTTTAGAATCCCTTTTTCTTTTAGAATGTGGAGTGAGAATCCGCCCAATCCCCAACCAAAGAGCGCGACTGAGATTGCGATAAACGCATAGTGATACCAAATGGTCGCGGAAAAGATGCGCGTGAGCGTAACCTCCAGCATCAATCCCGATGCGGAGATTAAAAAGATTCCCAAGAGGAGTAAAGATGTGGGAATCACCCTGCCGTTTTCTATATCTGAGACGCTTTTATCTGACATTTAGGGCAGGACTCAGCCGATTTTCTATCCAATTAGCCCGTATATCTTAATGGAGGTAGAGTTTTAGTCAAGAACGGATGTTGTAGGAGGTAATTAACCAGGCTCTAGACTAGTGCTTTGTAAAGTTAATTTTGTATAACAGGATAATGTCTTCTAAACTTTTCACGAGCATCATCTTTGGTAAATCGCCACCGGACAGTAGCCCCAATTTGATTTCGTCTTTGTTCCCATGCGTAGGCCTCTTTGGCTAAAGTCTCTATGTCGCCAATGTGTCTATCCAAACACTGCTTGGCTAAAGCAGATAACTCAATCTCAGCCATATTGAGCCAACTCCCTTTCTTCGGTGTGTAATGGTATTCAAACTTCTTTGCAACCACGAAAGCCTCTTCTGCAGAAAAAGCCTCGTAAAATGAACCACCACCATGAGTGTTTAAATTATCTTGAATCAAACGGATACACTCCACATGAGGATAATGTTTTTCTACTAACTCCTTCATAAAATGAGCATAATCTACTTTAGTCCTGTGTTCTTTAACCTGGATATACCTTTTGCCCGTATGTGGTTCAAAAGCAACAAATATGAAGCAAATCCCATTACGACTATATTCATAATCCTCCCGCTTTAGTTTCCCAGGTCTCATAGGTATAGGTGCCAAAATGTCTTCAATAAGTTGACAGGGCCTTTCATCAAAACACACCATAGGTCGCTTAGGATCATAAGGTTGTTCATATAAATTCAGCACATCTTCCATATGCCATAGAAACTCACTCGTAATCTTGCCCAAACACCAACGCTTCTTCAGCCAGGGCTTAAGTTCATTTTTTTTAGTAACTTGCCAACTTCTGTATGAGAGATTGAATCTATTAAACCAAGCTCGACGACCCTATCAGCCAAAAGCCTAAGTGTCCATCTAGCATGACCCTCTGGAGGCTCTGAACATGCTAAGACACCAAGATGAGCTTCGAGTCTGCCTGTGACTCTAGGGGGTGCTCCACTGCGTGGTCGATCGCGCAAAGCTGATTCCAATTCCCCTAAGCAATACCGCTTCCTGATTCGAGCAACTGTAGGAATACTCACTTTCAAGATATTAGCAATTTCTTTATCCCTCTTTAGTTCATCTGCTAAAAGTAATATGCGAGTTCGAGTCAAAACTCTTGCTGATGTCTTCCCTCGATTGATCGCTCTCAATAAGTTCTCCCGCTCCTGTTTGGTTAACTGAACTTTGTGTATCTTCCTTGGCATCTTTTTGAATCTCCTTTTGACTTAAGATGCCAAAAAACATACCAAATAAATCAAGACTTTGTTTACAAAGCACTAGTATATAGGTCATTGTATTTGAGGCTAGAGACAGAGATAAGAAGCACTTTCTTGTGGCAATGAGCATGGTGGGAAAGTTTTGCTTGAAAGAAACTATTCTTGATGTGACAATTTTAAAAGAAAGGGTGGTGTTTTTGCGATATAAATAGCGTAGGTATACAGTTAATAGGAGGTGGTAACTAATGACAGAATATGAGTTGCAAGAGTTTGAGGCTTTGAAGGCAGATGTAGCTAAGCTACGCTCGGACTTATTCGACCTGACTGAAGACCTCACAGATATAGGCAAGGAAGGGGCTGGGACACCCAAGGAAGAGCTTGATAGACAAGTCAAGAACCTAAAGCAGAAGCTGGGTCAAATACTCAAGGACACACGTGAGATGGGTAAGAGGAGGTTTGAAACTATACAAGAACAGATTGAAGATAGAGACCAGATGAGCTTGCTTGTGGCTTCAGGAGCAGGATTTCTTTTGGGCTTACTGATAACTTGGATAATAAAGGGT
>JBLNAE010000318.1:0-6419 GCA_050259195.1 Ignavibacteriales bacterium | reverse complement strand
GGGGGCAGAAGAGGCTCTGCGAGAGGCGCACGAGGAATCAGAAAAAAGGGTCGAGGACAGAACTAGAGAGCTGATAAGAGCTAACGAAGAGTTACGGTTTGAAATCGCAGAGCGCCAGAGGGCTGAGCATGGGCTACAGGAGAGCGAAGAGCGCTTTCGTTTGCTGGTGGAGGGCGTAAAAGATTATGCTATTTTCATGCTGGATACTAGCGGATTTATAGTAAGCTGGAATGATGGGGCAGAACGCATCAAAGGGTATAAATCGGAAGAGATCATAGGAAAGCACATCTCCATCTTCTATTCTGAAGAAGATGTAGAGAACAGCAAGCCACAGCATGAACTGGATATAGCAGTTATACAGGGTCGGTGTGAGAATGAGGGCTGGAGTGTGCGCAAAGATGGATCGAAGTTCTGGGCCAATATGATCATTACAGCATTGCGAGACGAAGAAGGAAATCTATGTGGTTTCTCGAAGATAACGCGTGACATCACAGAGCGCAAGCGGGTAGAGGAGGCACTTCGAAAGACCAGGGACGAGCTAGAGATAAGGGTGATAGAGCGCACGACTGAATTAATAAACGCCAACGAGCGGTTGCAACTTGAACTTATAGAGCGCAAGAGAATGGAAGAAGAACTCTTAAAGGCTCAGAAGCTTGAATCCATAGGCGTCCTTGCAGGTGGTATTGCCCATGATTTTAATAACCTGCTGACCGCTATCTTGGGCAATATCTATCTTACAAAGATGTATACAAATCCTGGAGATAAGGGATATAAAAAACTTACCGAAGCAGAAAAGGCATGTCTCAGGGCAAAGGGTTTAACACAACGACTGCTGACCTTCTCCAAGGGTGGAGCGCCAGTAAAGAAGGTAACCTCTATTAAGGAGTTGATAAAAGATTCAGCCAGTTTTGCAGTGAGCGGTTCTGATGTGAGGTGTGAGTTCCATATTGAAGATGGCCTATGGAATGTAGAGGTTGATGAAGGGCAGATAAGCCAGGTTATAAATAATGTGGTGATTAATGCAGAGCAGGCAATGCCAGAGGGTGGAGTGATAAGGGTAAGAGCAGAGAATATAAGCAGGGATGAGCTGACTTCCCCATTGTACTATAAAGGAGATGGGCTGCCACTAAAAGGCGAGAGGTATGTGAAGGTAACTATAGAAGATGAAGGTATAGGGATACCAGAAGAGCATCTGCCAAAGATATTTGACCCATATTTTACAACTAAGCAGAGGGGCAGTGGGATAGGGCTTACGGCGGTATATTCAATAATAAAGAAGCATGATGGGTATATAGCAGTAGAATCAGAGTTAGGAGCGGGGACGAAGTTTTATATATATCTTCCTGCATCCGAGAAAGAAACCTTGGCAAAGGTGGACATAAAAGAAGGACCTGTTGCAAGTAAGGGAAGGATACTGGTGATGGATGATGAGGAAATGATAAGGGGAGTTGCAGGAGGGATCCTAAATCGGATTGGGTATGAGGTAGAGTTTGCGAGAGATGGCAAAGAGGCGATAGAGCTATACAAGGAAGCCATAGAGAGTAGCCGACCATTTGATGTAGTAATAATGGATTTAACTATTTCAGGAGGGATGGGAGGTAAGGAAGCAATAAAGAGGCTGCTGGAGATAGATCCGGAGGTTAAGGCGATAGTATCAAGCGGGTATTCAAATGATCCCGTTATGTCTGATTACAAGAAATATAGTTTTAGGGGTATTGTATCTAAGCCCTTTAGAATTGAAGAGCTAGCTCAGACACTCCATGAAGTGATCAATGAGAAATAATATGAGATATAATATGCAAAAAGTTTCGTTTAACTAATAAACCTAAACATAACTCATTATACAAAGCAGTAAATTATATATATGGACCTATTTGACACATCTCTTAGTATATTAAACGAAGATATAACAATTGACCTTAGAGGACAGTACCCAGTTGCCAGGGTAGATTTCTTCTTGAATCCCCGCCACTTACGTGGAAGCGATTTTTTAATGCGATGGTCGCAAGGAGTTTGGAGTGAAGAACGTATTATACAAGCAGTTAATGAAACAAATAAGTACTTTGCATTGCCCTATGGTCCTAGCAGCATTGCTCCTCAAGATATACGAGAACGTGATCTTTATTTCGAGCGTTTGGAACAAGCTGGTCTAGGTAAGCAAAAGCGCCCTGACTTACTAATTTTTCGTAATTCAAACAAGACCAGTATTAATGAAATTATTAATAAACTTGGAGGAATACAAGAATTGCCTTTTATTTCCGAAGACAATCCAGATATGCAACAAATACTTTCGAAGGCTATTATTGCCGTTGAATGTGAAACCAGTCTATGGAAAGCTCAGAACATGCCAGATTATGGTTTACAATTAACGCGACAACGAAGGCTAAAAGGACAGTTTGGATTAAAAAAGAACGCTGTTATTCCTACAGTTATTCTCAAGGAGGAAGATCGCTTACCCCTACGCACGTGGCAAGAGCAGAGAGGTATAAAAATTCATATTTGGCAAGTTTTCTTTGATATAGCGATAGGGCTTGTTTTTGACACAGCAGAAGATCTCATAACTACTGGAAAGATACAAGCTAAAATTCAGACATTTCATGCTCCCAATGGAGCGACTACTAGAAAAACTATCTACTTCCTTTATTATCACTATGCCTACCCAATTGGTAGTGCAAAAGAAGAGCCAACTCTTATTCCTGACTACATAGAGGAAAGAAATGGTTATATATTACCTTATGTAAGATTCAAAGGAGGGAGTTTAATAATCAGTCCAGAGGCTTTGCAGGTTTTAGATAACATATCTAATAAAGACATCGAGTGATTAAATAAAAATGAAAATTTACCATCAGAAAATACCCAGTAATGGCTTAAAGAGAGAGGCTCTTAGAGAACAAGGTCAATTTTGGACACCTGACTGGATAGCTGAAGCTATGGTTGGATATACTGTATCCGATGGTTGTGATCAAGTGTTTGATCCTGCTGTGGGAGAAGGGGCTTTTTTCCGGGCTGCTAAGGCTATAGAAAGAGAAACCGGCGGCAAATTTAATCTTCTAGGAACAGAAAAAGATCCTAACACACTACAACAGGCACTCCAGAACGGATTATCAGAAAGCGATCTTGTTCACGTTCAGATAACTGACTTTATCCTATATCCACCCAAGAGATTATTTAAAGCTATTGCATGTAATCCACCCTACATTCGACACCACCGTATACCAAACCATGTAAAAGCAGAACTCAAAAAGTTTAGCACTAGCCTTATCGGCAAGGCTCTTGACGGTCGTACAGGTCTTCACGTTTATTTTTTGCTTCGTGCTTTACAATTATTAGATGTTAATGGGCGATTAGCATTCATTATGCCAGCAGATACATGCGAAGGAATCTTCTCATCAATCCTGTGGAATTGGATTACCAAGAACTATAGGCTGGAGGCAGTAGTTATCTTTACTCCAGAAGCGTCGCCATTTCCAGGGGTGGATACTAATCCAATCATTTTTATGATTAGAAATGCCAAGCCCAAAAAGCATTTTCTTTGGGGCAAGTCTACCAAACCACATATTAAGCAACTCAAAGAATGGACGCTCTCAGGTTTTAAAAGTAAACCAAGTAGTGTGCTTTTGATTTATCAACGTACTTTAGCTGAGGGCTTGGCTACTGGCCTCTCAAGAGAGTCTTTAGAAGGACAGGCTGCTACTCTATTATTAGGAGATTTTGCTAAGGTGCTAAGGGGTATTGCTACAGGTGACAATGAATTCTTTTTCCTAACTGCTAGGCAAGCAGCGAATTTAAGAATACCTAATGAATTTCTTATTCCTGCGATCGGGCGTACACGCGACATACCTTATGAGCAAATAAGCCTTGAAACCCTTAATTCACTTAGAGCTAAAGATCGTCCAACCCTACTGTTTTCCCCTGATGGACGACCACAAGATAGCTTCCCTCAACCTATACGCGAATACCTGAGACAAGGAGAAACTAGAGGAGTTAACAAAAAACCACTAATCAGCACACGACATCCTTGGTATAAGATGGGGGTACGTCCCATTCCCCCTTTCTTATTTGCCTATCTTGGTCGTCGTAATGCTAGATTTATACGCAACCTTGCAGGAGTAGTTCCATTGACTGGATTCCTTTGTGTATATCCACATGAAAAAGACGCAAGTCTTATTAATAAACTTTGGGAGGTCTTGCAACACCCTGCAACAATAGCCAATTTGTCTTTAGTAGGAAAGACTTACGGAGCTGGAGCTATCAAAGTAGAACCTCGTGCTTTGGAAAAGCTGCCTCTCCCAACTTCTATTGTAGCAGCAATAGGGTTACACCCATCTCGAGGAAGTAAACAATTCCAGCTTTCTAACTATGATTAGAAGAAAATATCAACTGAAATCAATCTTATCCAGTCTAGCCTTAAAAAATCAGACTGAGGGCTACACCTATTCCTTATTGTGAACTCCATTATCAACAAGGCGCTTCTTTGCAACAGTCTCGAACATTTGAAGATAGTTTGAACTCCTACCCATTCTCTATTACTCTATAGGGGTGCACATTGTATGCAACAGAATGAATAAAAGAAGGGTATATGCCTAAAGGAAAGATAAAGAAAGTAATACAAGATAAGGGCTATGGGTTTATAGAGGTAGAAGAGGGAAGAGAAATTTTCTTTCATTCGAAGAGTCTTCAGGGACTTGAGTTTAAGAATGTAAAGGAAGATGACCAAGTGGGGTTTGATGTTGGAAAGGATAGATGGAATCGCCCCGTAGCTGTAAATGTTAGAGCTTTGCGTTAAGAGAGACATAGCTTCGCAAACCAATATGTTGCAATTCATTCTCAAAATTACAAACGTCTTTGCAACAGTCTCGTTATTCTCATTAAGCCTAGATTGATTTGCTATCAATGTAATAGCAGTAGTTGGACAGTAGTTATGTTTTCGTGGCAAGAAAATGTATTTCAAAATACCTCCCAGGCTAGAAGTCCATAAAAAACAAAAATCTGTTTGCGTTATTTGCTTAAACACTTTTCTTACGAAAAACCTGTAGACGGTTTGAGATAACACCTTTAGGAAGAACCTTTATAGGACTTCCTTTTATTTCATCTCCTATAACCGCTATAATCTCGTAAGGCCCTTTAGGATTATCGCGGATGAAGTAATTGATTACCTCTTCTATTCAATACCTAAGCTGCTACAGTTTAGCCAAAATTTAAGTTCGCTATGTTAGGCGGTTTGTCCTCGAGTTCTGGCAAAGACTTGAAAGCGGGGAAGCCCTCGATTCAGAAACTCTGGGGAACCAGGCCTAAGTTATTAATACTCGCATTGACCAATTCTAAACTCTCGTGCACCTTTAGTATCTCTTCGTAATCCCAATACTTCAGTTTATCTCTTAGTTCCTTCACATCTTGGGCGTGGCTTTTTATCTTATCTAATTGACCTCGGTCCGAAACGGCAACAACACCTTGGACCGCCGGATTTTTTAGTGACTTGAGCAGGTTCACAATAAGGCTATCTATACTTCCCTTTGTTTGTACCTCGAAGATGTAGATGACCCTGCCCATGTTACCGATTGTTGCCTCCCATACCCTTTTTATTAGCCCGTATAAAAGCCTTTAAAGGCGAGTGAAGCCTGTATTTTTCCCCTTTCGAAGACCTCTCCCCTTAACAAACCTCCCCTAAATTCAAGGCAAATGTACGCTTAATACAGGCTTTCGTGAAAATACCCACTTTCGGCTAGCTTTTTGAACGCTTAAGGGAAATACCAAAAACCTAATAGGGAGGGATTATTAAATTACTAGAAGAGATTGCTAACTTAGTAAGAATTAAGAAGATAGCATATAAAGATGGACACACCGTTATTGTTCCTCGTTTACAAGGGGATAAAGAAATCGAAATCAGAAGTAAATTTGATGAGCCATTCTCTCTTTTATCAGAATTCGCAGTCCAGGTTAATGAAATAAAGAAGTATGTTAAGGAAGTCCCAAGATTAAGCTCTTTATCAACTAATATCCTCAAAAAGTCTGCCCTGAACATACTCTCTAATCTCCTTATCAAAATCGTCAAGTTTCAAATCGGTCTCCTTTAATTTCAGAGTTACACCTTCCTTGATCTTTACCTCTCCCTTAACTCTGTAAACTCTCATATTACTCAACACTAATACGTAAGTTGCACCGTCACTCTCAAAGAGAACACTCCTTTCTTTTTCCCATTTTGTAAGGTCTCTCTTCATAATTCTTCTCTCCTTTTTTTACATAGCTCTGCTCTGGAATAAGTACATTTGAACATATAGGTTCAAAAAAGGAGCCAATATGGAGTAACGTTACTTTTCGATCATGGATGGAGATATATACGTCAGCCTTTCCGTTTTGTTTGATAGGAGTTGGAATATATTATTAACTTTAATGCTTTCACTGAATACAATAAATCCATT
>JBLNAE010000317.1:0-8230 GCA_050259195.1 Ignavibacteriales bacterium | reverse complement strand
CTGACTTCCTGGTGATTGTATTCCTGGGGATGCTCTCGGCAGTGGTGATACACCAGGTCTTCCGTGAAGGGCCAATCACCATGCAACGGATCATAGGAGCCGTCGTCGTGTATTTACTGCTCGGACTGATGTGGGCCTTCGCATATAAACTGGTTGAACTGCAGCGACCGGGGTCCTTCAACTCGGCAAGCTTGTCAGCTGTGGAGCACGACTTTGATCCCAAAACAAGACTCATATACTTCAGCTTCACGACACTCACGTCGGTCGGCTATGGCGACATCACTCCTGTGCATCCTATTTCACGTTCGTTGACTATGCTTGAATCACTCATAGGTCAGCTCTTTCCAGTCATTCTTATTGCTCGGCTTGTGTCCATGGAAATTTACCACCGGCAGATACAAAAGGAGTCTCGGAAATGAATAATTAGCAGGTGAAATGAAATCTAATCTGTTCGAAGGGGGAATGGGTTATGAGCAGAATCTTAGTAGTGGACAATGAACCTAACCTAAGGCTTGTCTACAGAGAGGTCCTAAGCGATGGAGGACACGAGGTCCTGGAGGCTGAATCTGCAAAAGGGACATTCGATATACTTAAGCGTGAGCCCATTGATCTAGTTGTACTGGATATAAAGCTCAGGTCTGAGAGTGGACTCTATGTCCTCCAGAGGATAGTAAATGAATTTCCGAGGGTTCCAGTGGTACTGTGCTCTGCTTATGTGTCTTTCCAGAATGATTGTATCTCTTGGCTTGCAGAGAGCTACATTGTAAAGTCCAGCCACCCCGAAGAGCTATTGAACGAGGTAAACAAGGTTCTAAGTAAAAGAGGAAGGATTAAGGTAGCTCCTCTAAACAACTTTTAGACTCTTTAAGTAAGGGAGGGGTAATAATTCCAAATAATAAGAGGAATAAATAATGGGAACAGGGTTTAGGATAGTGAAAAAGGGTTTTAATATTGGGATTCATCTTAGTTTTATCTGGTTGGGGAATAAAGAAAAAAGCGCAGTTCAAAAAAATGGGGATAGGATAAACGAAACCTACATGGGATGCCTTTGCCTCGAAGCTGATAACGGGAGAAGCTACCTACATTGACGGCGGATACCACATTATTGATTAGCTTTTTAGCGGAGGAAAAGTTAAATGAATAGTAAAGACGATTTGTTCTTTTTCATAAATAAAAAGCTTTATAAACATCCATTCCTATCCACAGTAATATTGTCCAATATTCCTACATCTGACACCTCTTCCGTTGTTACCAGTCATGTAACAACGAGAAAATACAAAGTTTAATTATGGTATGAATCTTGCACCCTGGCACATGTGTATTCCTGAAACAGAGTTTAGTTAATTAGCTACTTAATGAAGCCTAATGTGTCACAAAAAGGTAGTAAGATAAATGGACAACCGAAAAGGGGGGATAAATAATGCCAGAAAAAGATTTAAACCTGAAGGATGAGCACGAAATAACCTCAGATAAGGATATTGATCAGCTAATGCTAATGGTAAAAAAACGCAAGGTGGTTTGGATGGTAATACCAATTGAGCTTGTAAATTCAGAAGGAAAAACATACCAGGCCGGTTTTGCTTTGGCTTTGGCAGGGATAGCCCCTGAGAAAGAAGAAAAGCTTCATGATGGTAGTGAAGGGAAAGTATTTAAAGACCTTAGAAAAATAGCCGATTGGCTTGTACCTAAAGATAACCCAAACATCCACTGTGAGATTGAAACATTCGATAGCTTCTTCTTTTACGTCCCCGGGGACTTAGATCCTGAAAGAAGAGACTATGCAGTAACAATAAGTATTTGGAACAAGGAAGGGAAAAATAAGCCTGTTGATATTCATCAAACGAAAGCCCTCAAAGAGATGGAAGAGAAACTTAAACAAATTGGCTCTCCCAAAGAAAGGTGGAAAGAGCAAAAAGAATATAAATAATTTTCGATCAAAGAGAGGATCAACATGGATAGGATGAATAACCTGACTTTTGATGAGATAGAAGTAGGGGCATCTGAAAATTTAACCCACACCCTTACACAGACCCAGATCGAAGTCCTTGCTTTGGTATCCGGAGACGCAAACCCGTTTTATATTCAGGAGGAGGGAGCTTCCGAAGCTCGTGCTGATGAGAATATTACACAGGGGGTGGGAGCTGAGGCTTTCATATCCGCTGTTCTTGGCACAAAACTGCCCGGTCCCGGAATGAAGATAATTGAGCAGAACTTGCGATTCCGTGGAACCATTGCCGTAGGGGATGAGTTAACAGCAACTGTAATGGCTAAGAAGAAGCAGAGAGAAGGCTCTTTGATCGTATTTGACTGCCGGTGTGTTAATCAGGATGGGCAGGAACTTGTTTCAGGAACGGTAACTGTGTCGGCCCCGACAAAGAGGATTAGCTATAAGGAGATTACCCCTCCGCAACTTGTGCTCAGGAGGGGCGATGCCTTTGTTAAGCTTTTCAATGCTTGTGAGGGTATACCCCCGATTATTTGCGCTGTAGTGCATCCCTGCGATCGCAATTCCCTACTCGGTCCGATTGAGGCGGCTCTACGCAGGATAATTACGCCGGTACTGGTTGGACCTGAGGAGAAGATCCGTGCTGTTGCCGAGGAAGAAAGGGTTGATCTAAGCCCGTACCGCATTGTTTCCGTTCGGCACAGTCACGCCGCTGCCGAAAAGGCTGTTGAGCTTGCCCGTGCGGGAGAGGTGGAGGCTTTAATGAAGGGCAGCCTTCATACGGATGAGCTTATGGCTGCGGTTGTGCCGTCTGCTACGGGGCTTCGCACCTCGCGGCGGATAAGCCACGTCTTTGTTATGGATGTTCCTTCTTACCCCCGAATGTTGCTTATCACCGACGCGGCGATCAATATCTATCCTGAACTCGAGGAAAAAGTTGACATCGTACAAAACGCCATAGACCTGGCGCGCGTGCTCGGTATAGAGCAGCCCAAGGTTGCAATTCTATCCGCGGTCGAGACTGTGAACCCTAAAATCAAATCTACATTGGAGGCTGCGGCGCTTTGTAAGATGGCGGACCGCGGACAAATAATGGGGGGCATACTCGACGGACCGCTTGCTTTTGACAATGCCATCAGTCTGGAGGCTGCGAAGACAAAGCACATAGTTTCGCCTGTGGCGGGACAGGCAGACGTACTTTTGGTGCCGGACCTGGAGGCAGGCAACATGCTGGCGAAACAGTTGTCCTACCTGGCTGGAGCCGAGAGTGCGGGTATTGTGCTTGGGACACGAGTTCCGATAGTGCTCACGAGCCGGGCTGATACCGTGCGTTCGAGGCTTGCCTCTACCGCCGTAATGGCGCTTGTGGCTCATGGCCGTAAAACAGGAAAATATCAAGCGGGGTAACGAAGATGGCACACGGTTTAGTCATTCTTAATGCCGGTTCCTCCAGCCTTAAATTCTCTGTCTTCATGGATGCTGAAGAGGGACTCAAGCAGCTTTATCGCGGTCAGATTGAGGGGATTCTGACCCATCCACATTTTGTGGCGCGGAATGCCGACGGCGGGATTATAGCTGAGGAGAATTGGGCTAATGGGACAAGGCTTGGCCATGATGGGGCCATTGAGTTCCTTTTCAATTGGGGCATGTCCGGGGTTCTTGGTGAGCACAGTCTTGTCGCCGCGGGCCACAGGGTTGTCCATGGGGGGCTTAAGTATGCTAACCCTGTACGGGTTGATGCCAATGTAATTGCCGAATTGGAAGAACTGATTCCCCTTGCGCCTCTGCACCAGCCGCATAATCTTGCCGCAATCCGTGCAATATCAAACCGCGCCCCGGAGTTCCCTCAGGTTGCTTGTTTTGACACCTCTTTCCATTATGAACAGCCTGGCATAGCAAAGTTATTCGCCATACCGCGCCGGTACACTGAAGAGGGGGTGAAGCGGTATGGTTTCCATGGTCTTTCATACGAGTACATAGCGTCGGTTTTACCGAAGTACGATGGGAAGCTGGCTTCCGGCCGCATTGTTGTGGCACACCTGGGAAACGGCGCAAGCATGTGCGCAATACGAAATGGCAGGAGTGTTGCCACTACAATGGGTTTTACTGCGGTTGAGGGATTGCCTATGGGAACTCGCTGCGGTGCGATTGACCCCGGCGTGCTGATTTACCTGATGGACAGGTATGGCATGGATGCGCCAGATGTCGAAAACCTGATCTACAATGAGTCGGGTCTGCTGGGCGTCTCCCAAATTTCCAGCGATATGCGTACATTGCTTGAAAGCCAGGACCCGTATGCGAAAGAGGCGGTTGACCTGTTTGTCTACAGGCTCGGCCGGGAGCTTGGCTCCCTTGCTGCTGCCCTTGGCGGTCTCGACGGTATTGTATTTACCGCGGGCATTGGTGAAAATGCCGCCATTATACGCGCCAGAGTTTGCCGTGATGCCGCATGGCTCGGCGTTGAGCTTGATGATGGGGCAAACGAATCAGGCGGTCCTCGAATCAGCAAAGAAGGTAGCCGGATCTCTGCCTGGGTAATCCCGACCAATGAGGAATTAATGATAGCGATGCATACCAACCAACTTCTAAAAATTTAATTTTTATAGGAGGCTTCAATGACTGAATATACAGATAAATTTACTAATCTTGTAGAACTGGCATCAAAAATCGGCAGTTTGTACAATCAGAAGATTTTTGATGCACAAAAGGAATTTTTTGGCAAGATACAGGGCGCTGCCCCGAAGGACATTAAAACTTCGTTTACAACACCGCTGAACCTGCCGCAGGACTGGCTCTCATACATGATCGATTTCCTTCAGCGTTCGGTCCTTTTCTGGGATACAATCCGTCAGCGCGGCAACATTTTTTTGGAGCAGGAGCGCGCGGGGAAACCCCCTGTACTTATTTATGACTATGAGACGATTGTAGACGGGCGCAAGTTCACGAAACCGGTAAATTTCGCACTCCTGAGGATAATTCCGCCGGACGGGGTTAAAATTGATGAGACCAAGCGTCCTTTCATAATTATTGACCCGCGTGCCGGTCAGGGACCCGGAATAGGGGGATTCAAGAAGGACTCTGAAGTAGGTGTTGCGTTCAAAGCAGGGCATCCGGTTTACTTCGTAAGCTTTTTCCCCGAGCCAATGCCGGGTCAGTCAATGCTTGATGTATTCAGGGCTCAGACCGAGTTTGTTGGAGTAGTCCGGGACAGGCATCCCCACAGCCCTAAGCCCGTCATCTACGGCAACTGTCAGGGCGGATGGGCGACAATGATGGTGGCCGCGTCTCGTCCTGATATAGTGGGAGCCGTTGTCGTTAACGGTGCGCCGTTGTCATACTGGAGCGGAAATTGGAGCGGGGGAGAAGGCGAGAACCCGATGCGCTATTCCGGAGGACTCCTGGGAGGCGTATGGATGTCGCTGCTTGCGGGCGACCTGGGCAATGGGAAGTTTGACGGGGCGTATCTCGTACAGAACTTTGAAAATCTCAACCTCGCAAATACATTTTGGGACAAGTACTACCACGTTTTTGAGAATGTAGACACAGAGCTGCCTCGATTCCTTGAATTTGAGAAGTGGTGGCACGATTTCATCCTTTTAAACGAAGGAGAGATGCACTGGATGGTGGATAATCTATTCATCGGTAACAAGCTTGCCCGAGGTGAGTTGAGATCTGGATCCAACAGCTTCTTCAATTTGAAGTCCATTCACTCTCCGATAATAGTTTTCTCTTCCAAAGGGGATAACATCACACCGCCGCAACAGGCATTAAACTGGATTGCGGATGTTTACGGCAGCACTGAGGAGATCAAGGCAAATGGGCAGGTAATAGTGGGGCTGGTTGAAGAGGAGGTGGGACACCTCGGAATCTTTGTGTCCGGCCGTGTGGCAACAAAGGAACACGCCGAGATAGTCGAGGTGCTTGAGTATATCGAAAACCTCCTGCCCGGTTTGTACCTTATGAGTATTCGAGATGTAAATGATGGGGGTAAGGTCAAGTACGAGGTCACGCTTGAGGAGAAGAGCCTGGAGGACTTGCGTCAAGCAAACAAATTCCAGCGGAAGGATGAGACACCATTTGAAGTTGTTGAATCTGTGTCTCAGATGAACGAGAAGGCATACACTCTATTTGCACGCCCGTTCATTCGTCCCATGGTCAACGAGAATATGGCACAGCTTGGGCGGATATTTCATCCCTTGCGCTGGCAGTGCTGGGCATTTAGCGACCTGAACCCGATGATGTGGCCGCTTTCGGCAATGGCACAGGCTGTAAAAGACAGCCGTAAACCCTCGGCTGCCGATAACCCATTCCTGGCGATTCAGAAGATGGGTTCCACTGCTATCAGCGCATGGCTCGACCTGGTTCGGGACCTGCGTGACGCTACACAAGCATCTCTCTTCTTTCAAATATACGGCAGTATGGCTGCAATAGGTGCGACTGAGACAAAATTTGAAGAGGGCTTAGAGACAAAGGTAGATCCGCGAGAGCTGCCTTTTGTGAAAGAGGCTCTCTCTGCTATAGATAAGGGCGGCTACCCTGAAGCGCTGGCCAGGATTGGGGCGCTTGCAGCAAAAATGGCAAAGGGAGAGACAATCCAACTACACCAACTTAAATTAGCTGATGAGTTCGTGCGCTCGGACAAAGTACTGTCGAAGATGTCAGAAGACGAAAGGCGCAGAATCAGAAATGAGCAGGTTATCATTGTTGAATTCGAGCCTAAACGTGCATTACAAACACTACCTGTGCTTCTCGCAAATCAGGCAGATCGAGAGAGGGTTCTGGAAATTCTCAAAAAAGCCGAATCGGTAGCTGACCTTACAGAGAGCGAAGTAGAGGCAATAGAAGAAATCCAGGATATGCTCAGTTCAAGTTACAGGAGGGTCAAAAGCGCTTCAATCAAAGCCGGATCTCAATTGAGGCGCCTGAAGGCGAAGGCATAAGAACTTCCGAGTATAAAGCAGGATGAGGTTTTTGTTGATAGCTGGAGGCTGGTTAGGGGAGGAGAATCATATTAAAGCTCCAAGAGGATTGGGCCTACAGAGAGGAATATAAAGAGGCAGAAGAAAGACTTGAGAGATTGGCTTGGATTACATAAGAGAGAGAAAAAGGAAAAGGATGCAAAAAAGACAAAGGGGCAAAGGCATTCAATGTCGAGGTTTACTCAATTTATAGAAAAGGCATAGGAATCAAGGTATTTCAGGCTAGAAGAATGGGTAAGAAACCCTTCCTTTTTATAGAAATGGCAATCAGAAATAAAATTGGAAATGCAGTTTGCTTGACAAGAGATTATTTTTAGGGTTTTAGGATTTTAAGAAATAACCCTAAAATAGAAGTCCCCACTAGCTATATGAAGGGATAAGAATGTATTACCGAACCTTTCTTTTGACTTTGATTGTTTTGATAATATCCCTTATCTCGACCTCTCAGCTATTATCTGCCTCAAAAGAGGAACTAAATAACGATTTGTTAAGAGCAGCAAAGAATGGTCAAACTGAGAGAGTCCTAGAATTAATCAAGTCGGGTGCTGATGTAAACGCTAGAAACGAGGAGGGGGATACTGCCATCATAAATGCAGTTAGAAATCGTCATATAGACACCGTAAAAGCTCTATTAAAGACAGGTGCTAATGTGAACGTTAAGAACAACTATGGTCAAACAGCCCTGTTCTTGGCATCTTTCCGCCCTGAGACTGAAGTAGTAGAAATTCTAATAAAGGCAGGTGCTGACGTTAACGCTAAGGACAATCATGGTTATACAGCGCTGATGGCAGCAGCTTCGACCGGTCGCACAGAGACGGCAAAAGCTCTGATAGGTGCAAAGGCTGATGTGAATGCTAGAGATGAGAACAACAAGACGGCACTGGATTGGGCAAAGAATCATAACGTTAAAATGATTAAATTACTTAAATCAGCAGGGGCTAAAGACAATCCCTAAGCCATTTGGCAGTTTTCTATAATCCTGGGATAAATAACATTCAACCATTTTTCGGTAGTCCTGAGGGGCTGGCTAGAAAATTTGGAGACCTGTGGTTAGGATGTCAAGAAATATAGGCTATATGAATCCGTTGATATTTGAATAGAACAGGATTAATACTTAGTTTTTTATAAATCTTGTGCCACCGGCAAGTAGGATTTCGCAAGACAGATGCCAGTAAAATTCCTCTAGCGTAAGGAATATGGAGGCATGGGAGTAGATCAAGCAAGGAGATTAAAGGAACTAGAGCGAGAGAACGCCAGACTCAAGAGAGCTGTAGCAGAACTTACACTTGATAATCTAATACTTAAG
>JBLNAE010000316.1:0-15406 GCA_050259195.1 Ignavibacteriales bacterium | reverse complement strand
GCACGCTTGGAATACTTACCGCCATACTCGGCGGACTTTAACCCAATTGAGAAATGCTGGTCTAAGATAAAGGCGGTATTGCGTACAGCCAAGGCTCGCACAGTTGATGAGCTAATGTCTGCTCTGAAAGAAGCCTTGCTGAGGATCACCGAGGCTGATATACGAGCCTGGTTTGCTCATTGCGGCTATGCCATAAACTCATTGGGAAACTGATCTAAAAAACTCAGAGGTTATGAAAGTTTTTATAGAGTGAGGATAGGAGATTACAGAATTGGATTTGAGTATAAGGAAAGAGAAATAGTTTTCTATAGAGTTTTACATAGAAAAGATATTTATAAGTATTTTCCATAAAAGAAAGTTTTATGATTACCCAATCTCACTCAACTTCTCAAGCACCTCTTCCATCTTCTGCTTTTTGAGGGAAAGCTCTTCGAATTTTTCTTTTTCCTTCTCAACTACCTCTTCCGGGGCGCGCTCAAGAAAGTCGGGATTGGAGAGCTTCTTTTGAGAGAGTTCCACGTCTTTTGAAACCTTCGAGATTTCACGCTTTATCTTTTCGGTCTCTTTTTCAACATCAATTAATCCCTCTACAGGCAGAAAAATCTGAAGACCGCTTATTACCTGAGCAATGGCCTTCTTAGGCTTTTCTTCTTGAGAAAACTCAATCGAGGCCTTTGCTAAGCTGAGAATAGAGTTCTCATTCCTTTTAATCGTTTCAACAATCGTTTTGTTATCAGGAACCAGAATAACATTGACCCGATTTGAAGGATGTACGCCAACTGTAGCTCTTAGATTCCTTATGGCAACTATAACCTGTTTTACAGATTCAATCTCATTATAAGCCTCTTCGTAAATCTCGTCCTCGTTAAAATCAGGATAAGAACTAATGGATATGCTTTCAGGAGACTCATCACCAAATTCACGAAGCCTCTGATAAATCTCTTCGGTTATAAAAGGAGAGATGGGATGGAGAATTTGTAAGGCGGATGACAGGACTTTTACCAAAATAGCCTGCGTTCTTTCTCTTGCCTCTAAATCGCCCCCATTTAATGTCGGCTTTACAAGCTCTATATACCAATCGCAGAAATCGCTCCATATAAACTGATAGATTGTGCGTGCTACTTTATCAAACTCGTACTTATCCAGAGCGTCCTCTGCCTCTTTGACGGTCCTATTAAGATTTGTGAGAATCCATTTGTCAGGTGTGGAAAGGTTTGGGCCGAGGACAACCCGGCGAGTCGCCCCTACATTATCCAGATTCATAAACACGAATCTCGAAGCATTCCAGATTTTATTCATAAAGTTTCTGTAGCCCTCTATAACAGAGAGAGAAAGCCTTATATCCCTTCCCTGAGCAGCAAGGGCGGTAAGGCTGAACCTTAGAGCATCGGCTCCAAATTCGCCCATTATATCGAGCGGGTCAATGACGTTCCCTCTAGTTTTACTCATCTTCTCACCCTTTTCATCTCTTATAAGGGCATGAATGTAAACGTTTCTAAACGGCACGTCCCCCATAAATTTGAGCCCCATTATCATCATTCTCGCAACCCAGAAAAAGAGAATGTCAAAGCTCGTGACGAGAACAGAGGTAGGATAGAACATACGAAGCTCTTCCGTCTGCTTGGGCCATCCCAGCGTACTAAAAGGCCATAGCGCAGAGCTAAACCAGGTATCAAGAACATCCGTTTCCTGCTCAATGTTATAAGACGCGCAGTGTTCGCATACCTTCGGCTTATCTATTGAAACGGTTATCCCCTCACAATCCTTACAAATCCAGGCCGGAATCCTGTGTCCCCACCAGATTTGCCTTGATATGCACCAATCCCTGATATTTCTCATCCACTCGAAGTATGTGCCCTTCCACCCCTCGGGGATAATCCTTGTCCTCCCATCCTCTACCGCCTGAAGCGCAGGCTCGGCAAGACGCTTCATCCGTACAAACCACTGAAGGGAAAGCATTGGCTCAACCACAGTGCCGCACCTGTAGCACTTCCCTAGTTGGAGCGAATAATCCTCTATCTTTTCGAGAACACCCTCTCTCTCGAAATCCTCAACAATCCGTTTCCTGCACTCGAATCTATCGAGTCCCTTGTATCTTCCGGCGTTCTCATTCATCACGCCCTTCGAATCCATAATCTGAACTCGCTGAAGGTTATGCCTGTTTCCGATTTCGAAATCCGCAAAGTCGTGAGCTGGTGTGATTTTTAGAGCACCCGTTCCCATATCCATATCCACCCCTTCATCCGCAATTACGGGAATTCTTCTGCCTACGACGGGAAGCATTACTTCTTTACCAATAATCCCTTTAAACCTTTCGTCATTAGGATTAACAGCAACGGCGGTATCCCCCATCATCGTCTCAGGTCTTGTTGTCGCAACAACTATATAGCCCTTCGAAGACGCAAATGGATACCCGAGATAGTAGAGCTTTCCTTTTGTGTCCTCTCGTGTGACCTCCAAATCGGAAAGAGCCGTCTCACAGCGAGGGCACCAATTTACGAGATAATATCCCCTGTAAATAAGCCCCTCTTTATAGAGTCTCACAAAGACCTCTTTCACGGCAAGCGAAAGCCCTTCGTCCATGGTGAATCTTTCTCTCGACCAGTCACAAGAGGCACCGAGTCTCTTTAGCTGCTCTATAATTCTCTTTCCATAAAGGTCTTTCCATCTACACACCCTTTTTATAAATTCCTCTCTTCCTAAATCCTCTCGTTTAATTCCCTCTTTACGAAGTTCCCTCTCAACAACCGTCTGAGTGGCAATTCCCGCATGGTCAGTTCCGGGAACCCAGAGTGCATTAAAACCCTTCATTCTCTTATATCGGGTTAAAATATCCTGAAGCGTATTATTTAAAGCGTGTCCCACGTGGAGAGAGCCGGTTATATTGGGAGGAGGAATAACGATTGAGAATGAAGGCTTAGAAGATTTGGTAGAAGCGTGAAAATAGCCCCTTTCAATCCAAAATCTGTACCATTTCTCTTCTACCCTTTTATGGTCATAGGTCTTCTCTATTTCAGTTTTAGGAGTGTCTTCCATTTATTAGGGCTAACTGTAGGGGCGAACAGCCGTTCGCCCCTATTACAAACTAATTTATTGTTTCTGTTCAACAGGAGCAGGAACTGGTATCTCTGGCGCCTGAACCTCTACGTCTATATTCCTATACATGGGAAGGCCCGTGCCAGCAGGGATTAACCTTCCCATAATCACGTTCTCTTTGAGTCCTCTAAGATAATCTATTTTCCCTTCACACGCCGCCTCGGTAAGCACCCTCGTGGTTTCTTGGAACGACGCCGCGGAGAGCCAGCTATCCGTGCTAAGAGAGGCTCTCGTGATACCGAGGAGAAGCGGCTCTGCTGTAGCGGGTTTTCCACCCTGAGAAGATACCCTTTCATTTTCTTCAAAGAAGATGAGCCTCTCGACAGGTTCTCCCACAAGAAATGTGGTGTCACTCGGGTCTTTAATTCTTACGCGCTTTAGCATCTGTCTTACTATAGTCTCTATGTGCTTATCGTTAATTTTGACGCCTTGGAGCCTGTAGACCTGTTGAATTTCATCTACAAGGTATCTGGCAAGGGCTTTTTCGCCCCGAATCCTCAGAATGTCGTGTGGATTTACAGCTCCATCAACAAGCTGATCTCCCGCCCTTACGCGCTCGCCGTCCCTAATGAGAACATGCTTTCCCCTCGGGACAAGATACTCTTTCGGCTCGCCGACATCGGGTGTTACAACGATCCTTCTTTTTCCCTTTAAATCCTTTCCAAAAGATATGATTCCATCAATTTCGCTCACAATTGCAGGGTCTCTGGGAATCCTTGCTTCAAAGAGTTCAGCAACCCTTGGGAGTCCGCCTGTAATATCTTTGGTTTTGGATGTTTCTCTTGGAATCTTTGCAAATACGTCTCCTGCGTGAACCGTATCGCCTTCGTTCTTTTCAATAATTGCTCCCACAGGAAGCGAATATTGAGAGCTTACCCCCTGTTTGTCCGTAACTACTATTGCAGGGTGAAGATCGGGACTCTTTGATTCAACAACTACCTTTTTGTAAATTCCAGTAACCTCGTCTACCTGCTCTTTCATACTTACCCCTTCTTCAAGGTCCTGGAAACTTATATACCCATCAACCTCTGAAATAAATGGAGTTGTGTAGGGGTCCCACTCGGCAAGAAGGGTTCCGGCCTTTACCCGGTCGCCCTCTTCAACTCTCAGCTTCGCACCAAGCACAACCGGATACCTATCGCGTTCATACCCCCTTTCATCCGCTATTGCCAGAATTCCGGTGCGGTTTATTACAACGAGTTTTCCCTCGTTGTTCCTAACGGATCTTACACCAATGAGTTTCACAACCCCCTCATGTCGGCTCTCAAGCATACTCTCTGCGACTCGCTGGCTTGCCGCGCCTCCAATGTGGAATGTTCTCATAGTAAGCTGCGTGCCAGGCTCTCCGATGGACTGAGCCGATATAATTCCTACGGCCTCCCCGATGTTTACGAGGGTTCCTCTTGAAAGATCCCTTCCATAGCAGAGCACACACACGCCGTGTCGGGCCTCGCATGTAAGAACAGACCTGATTCTTACCTCGGTAATGCTCGCCGCCTCATCAATCGCGTTTGCCGCCGCCTCGTCTATCTCTTGGTTTGCTCTCACTATGATCTTCCTTGTAGCAGGGTCTCTTATATCTTCGAGCGCAACGCGCCCAAGTATCCTCTCTCCAATTCTGTCTATAATCTCTCCGCCTTCAATAAGCGCTCCCACAGTGATGCCGTCAATTGTGCCGCAGTCGTATTCGGTTATCGTAACGTCTTGAGCCACGTCAATCAGCCTTCTCGTAAGGTATCCGGCGTTTGCAGTTTTTAACGCCGTATCGGCGAGACCCTTTCTTGCGCCGTGAGTTGATATAAAGTACTGAAGTACTGTAAGGCCCTCACGGAAGTTCGATGTAATGGGCGTCTCGATAATTTCGCCGGAGGGCTTTGCCATAAGTCCTCTCATTCCCGCAAGCTGGCGCACCTGAGTCTGGCTTCCTCTTGCCCCTGAATCAACCATCATGTAGATGGGATTGGCGCTAGGCATAGTAACTTCATTGCTGCCATCGTGTTTTAGAACGTCAACCGATAGTTCTTTCATCATCTCCTGAGCGACTTCATCGCTCGTCTTTGCCCATATGTCAATTACCTTATTATATCTTTCTCCATCCGTGATGAGTCCCTGAGAGTATTGAGTCTGAACCTTCATCACCTCTTCGTAAGCCTTTTGTATCAAATCTTCTTTTTTCTTTGGAACCCTCATATCATCAATCGAGATTGAAATCCCGGCCCGGCTCGAATACTGGAATCCAAGCGTTCTTAGCCGGTCTGCAAGAATCACAGTGCTTTTGCCCCCTGCCATTCTGAAGCAACTATCTATCAACTCCTCAATAGCACGCTTTGTCATCAGTTTATTTACAAGCTCAAAGGGAACCTCTTTGCGAACCTCTTCGGGCATAATTTCATAAAGAAGGATTCTTCCCACCGTAGTTTCATAAATCCTCCCTTCAATTCTCACACGAATCTTGGCATGAATCCCTATTTCGCCCGAATCATAAGCCATTCTCACCTCTTCGGTCGAAGAGAACGCCTTGCCCTCCCCTTTCTCAAACGGCACCTCTCTTGTCATGTAGTAAACACCTAGAACAATGTCTTGAGTAGGAAGTATTATTGGTTTTCCGTGCGCAGGAGAAAGGATATTATTCGTTGACATAACAAGTGCCCTGCATTCGGTCTGGGACTCAACCGAAAGCGGCACGTGTACAGCCATCTGGTCGCCGTCGAAGTCTGCGTTGTACGCGGGGCACACAAGCGGATGAATTTGAATTGCTTTATCTTCAATGAGAATCGGCTCAAATGCCTGAATGCTCAGGCGATGAAGCGTAGGGGCGCGGTTAAGAAGCACGGGGTGCTCTTTTATAACCTCATCAAGAGCGTCCCAGACAATTGGAGACTCCTGTTCAACCAGTTTCTTTGCAATCTTTATGGTCTGAGCGTTCCCCCATCCTTCTAATTTCTGGTATATAAAGGGCCTAAAAAGCTCAAGAGCCATCTGCTTAGGCAGACCGCATTGGTGGAGCCTGAGTTCGGGCCCTACGACAATGACGGAACGCCCGGAATAATCTACCCTTTTCCCAAGGAGATTTTGACGGAATCTTCCCTGCTTCCCCTTAATTATGTCGCTTAGACTCTTTAGCGGACGGTGATTATGGCCGAGAACGGGTCTGCCGCGCCGTCCGTTTTCAAAAAGGGCATCTACCGCCTCCTGAAGCATCCTTTTTTCGTTTCTAATAATAATGTCAGGCGCTCCAAGCTCCAGGAGTTTTTTAAGTCTGTTGTTTCTATTTATAACACGCCGATAGAGATCGTTTAGGTCGGACGTAGCAAATCTTCCGCCATCAAGAGGAACAAGAGGTCTTAGGTCCGGAGGAAGTATAGGGATCCTTGTAAGAACCATCCATTCAGGACGATTTCCAGATTGCCTGAATGCCTCGACAATTCTCAGCCTCCTTGCAATCCTCGCCTTCTTTACCGGAGAGGTCGTCTCCTTCATTTCGACCCTCAACTGCTGAAAAAGTTCAACAAGATCAATCTTCTTTAGCATCTCTCTAATCGTCTCGGCACCCATTCCGACCTTAAAGGAGGGGCCATATTCCTCAAGCGTCTTTCTGTATCTGTCTTCACTTAGGACCTCGGCAAACTTAAGAGGTGTTGCGCCAGGATCAAGAACGACATAAGCCTCGTAGTAGAGAACCCTTTCTAAATCCTTAAGGGTCATGTCGAGGAGCATACCGATTCGACTGGGAATGCTCCTTAAAAACCAGATGTGTGCAACGGGCGACGAAAGCTCGATATGACCCATCCTCTCGCGCCTTACCTTGCTCGATATTACCTCGACGCCACATTTCTCGCACGTGTGACCTCTGTGTTTTAGCCTCTTATATTTTCCGCAGAGGCATTCGTAGTCTTTTACAGGACCGAATATCTTTGCACAGAATAGTCCACTCCTTTCAGGTTTAAACGTTCTATAGTTTATAGTCTCAGGTTTTTTTACCTCACCGGATGACCATTCCTTGATCTTATCTGGAGAGGCAACCGAAATTTTTACCGCCGTATAATCCGACGGATTTTTTGGTTTCTCAAAAAGTGTGTCTATATCCACTTTTACCTCCCTTACTTAATTTATTAAAAAAGAGAAATCATGGTTTTAATTGCTAAAATGTGTAACTCTGCAGGGCACGTTGCAACGTACCGCTACTCTTAAAACCTCAATTAGTCTCTTAATGTCTTTTCTCTTGACTTCTGTAATCCCGCTCTTCCCTCGGCGCCTGTGGCGAACGTCTCGCCTTTACCTAGGGCATGCTTCGCCGGAGCGCCTGCGGTGAGATTGTCTAATACGTCACTCTCAACCAAGTCAATATTGAGCGCCAGTGCCTGAAGCTCTTTTACGAGAACCTTGAATGACTCGGGAAGGCCCGGCTCAAAATTCATATCGCTCTTTACAACGGAATCAAATATCCTGGTCCTTCCAACTACGTCGTCTGATTTCACGGTGAGAAACTCTTGAAGCGTGTAGCCCGCTCCATAAGCCTCGAGAGCCCATACCTCCATCTCTCCAAGCCTCTGGCCTCCAAAGTGGGCTTTGCCACCAAGAGGCTGCTGAGTGACAAGGGAATAAGGCCCTATTGCCCTTGCGTGAATCTTGTCCTCTACTAGGTGGTGGAGCTTGAGCATGTACATAACACCAACCGTGACCTTTTGATCAAACGGCTCCCCCGTGCGCCCGTCAAAGAGGATTGTTTTTCCATCCTCCGGAAGCCCGGTTGATCTGAGCAAATCCTTCACCTCCTTTTCGGTGGCGCCGTCAAACACAGGAGACTCAATAGGAACTCCTTCATTTAGCCTCTTTGTGAACTCTAGTACTTCCTCATCGCTCATCTCATCTATAAACCGTCTAATCTCTTTCGATTCATAAATCTCTTTGAGCTTCCTTCTAAGCGAAGCCGGGCTGAACTCACGCTCAATGTACTCATTTAGCTGACGCCCAACCTCTTTTGCAGCCCAGCCGAGGTGCGTCTCAAGGATTTGCCCCACGTTCATTCTCGAAGGAACTCCCAGTGGGTTTAATACCATATCAACAGGGGTTCCGTCGGGCAGATAGGGCATATCTTCTTCAGGGAGAATCTTTGATATAACGCCTTTGTTGCCGTGTCTTCCCGCCATCTTATCCCCTACCTGAAGCTTTCTCTTTACCGCAACGTGCACCTTTATGATTTTTAAGACCCCCGGCGGAAGCTCATCGGGCCGGGTGAGTTTCTGTATTCTCTGATCGTATACCAATTTCACTAAATCAATCTGCTCAAGCGTTCTTTCAATCGTTCTTTTGACCTCGTGCTCGATTGACTCTCCCTTCTCAACGCTAATGTCGGCAAGCTTTTCAAATGGAATGCTGTTGAACACTTCTTCGATTATCTCATCTCCCTTTTTGATCAACGTTTTTCTGTTTATTATGAACCTTTGGGCCGCAATCTTACCGAGAAGAAGTGACTTTATCTTTTCAAAAGCACCCTCTTTGAGAATCTTTATTTCGTCGTCTCTATCCTGTCTGAGGCGCGCTATCTCAAAATCCTCTATGCTTTTTGCCCTCTCATCTTTATCTACCATCCTCGAGGTAAGCATCTTCACGTCTATTACGGTGCCGTAAACCCCGGGGTTGGCTCTAAGAGACGTGTCTTTTACATCCCCCGCCTTATCTCCAAATATGGCCCTTAGGAGCCGCTCTTCAGGGGAAAGCTGAGTCTCCCCTTTTGGAGAGATCTTTCCAACGAGAATGTCTCCGGGCTTTACTTCGGCTCCGATTCTTATTATCCCGCTTTCGTCCAAATCCTTTAGTGTTTCCTCACCGACATTGGGTATATCTCTTGTTATCTCCTCGCGCCCCAGCTTTGTCTCGCGCGCCACGCACTCAAATTCTTCAATGTGGATGGAGGTAAATTTATCTTCTTTAACCAGCCTCTCACTCATAAGGATCGCATCTTCAAAATTGTACCCACCCCAGGGCATAAACGTTACCAATACATTCTGTCCGAGAGAAAGCTCGCCATGATCTGTCGAAGGACCGTCGGCAATGACATCCCACTTGGCAACCGCTTGTCCCTTTTTGACAACGGACCTTTGATTCCAGCACGTGTTCTGATTCGATCTTTGAAACTTAATCAGGTTATAAATGTCAACTCCGGCGTCATTGCCGCCGTCGCTCGAAACCCTTACGACAATTCTCGCTGCATCTACATACTCGACAACACCATCTCTTGCCGCAAGCACCGCAACACCCGAATCCTTAGCCACCGTTTTTTCAAGACCCGTTCCAACAAGAGGCGCAGTAGTGCGAATAAGTGGAACAGCCTGGCGCTGCATATTCGATCCCATCAAGGCGCGGTTTGCGTCATCATGCTCAAGAAACGGAATAAGAGACGCAGAAACAGAGACGAGCTGGGCGGGAGAAACGTCCATAAGCTTGATCTTATCACGCTCAACCATAAGAAATTCCCCTTTATGGCGAGCCGAGACAAGCTCGGATTTAAAACGCCCCTCCTCATCCAAAGGAGCATTGGCCTGAGCAATCTCGTCTTTTTCTTCATCAAGGGCATTTAAATATTCAATCTCTTTTGTCACCTTCCCATTTTTCACCTTCCTGTAGGGAGTCTGTATAAACCCATGCTCGTTTACCTTTGCATATGTGCTCAGGCTAGAGATGAGACCAATATTGGGTCCCTCAGGTGTTTCAATCGGGCATATTCTTCCATAGTGAGAAGCATGAACGTCTCGGACCTCGAATCCTGCGCGCTCCCTTGTAAGACCGCCGGGACCAAGGGCGCTCAGCCTTCTTTTGTGCGTGATTTCAGACAGCGGATTTGTTTGATCCATAAACTGGGAAAGCTGTCCTGTAGCAAAGAACTCCTTTACGACAGCTATAACGGTCTTTGGAATAAGAAGCTCACTCGGCATGAAATTCTCTACAGCCTGATATCCCATCTTCTCTCTTACAGACCTTGCAAGTCTCTCAAGTCCGTGATAGAAGCGGTCTTCTACGAGTTCTCCCACAGTGCGCACCCTTCTGTTTCCCAGATGGTCAATGTCGTCAATTGTTACTGTACGTACTACCTTCTTTCCAGAGTGATCAATATCCTCGATCGCTCCCCTCCCACCTTTGAGGTAAAGAAGATAATTAATTGTTCTCATTACGTCTTCTTTTGTAAGAGTAAATACATCATCCGGAACCGGAGAACCAAGTTTATAGTTCATCTTGATGCGCCCCACCTTAGAGAGCCTGTATGTGTCGGGATTAAAAAACAAGTTATTGAAAAAGTTCTCCGCAACGCTGGGTGTTGGCGGATCTGTAGGCCTGAATTTCTTATAGATCTCTACAATAGCATCCTGAGAGGTTTTAACCTTATCGGCTAAAACGGTGTTTCTAAGGGATGAGACTACATTAACGTTATCTATATAGAAAACCCTAAACTCCTTTATTCCCCGCGCCATTACCTCCCTGAGTTTTTCTTCCGTAATCTCCTCATTGAAATTAATTATCACCTCTCCAGTTTTTTCATCCACTATATCGTCGGCAGATGGTCTATCCACTATGTCGGTTATCTGGATTGGAATTCTATCTATTTTTGCCTGATTTAGCTTTTCAATGAGATTTCTTACAAATTTTCTACCCTTTTTAACTATAACGTCGCCCGTTTTAGGATCTAATATGTCAGTGCTCGATCTCTGAAAAAAGAGGAGCTCCGGATCAACGCTCTTTTTTATCCCATCGTGTTCAAAATAGACCGTTTCGGTTGGGTAGAAGTAGAGCATTATCTCTTTGGCGCTGTATCCAAGGGCTTTCAAAAGCACAGAGACGAGAAATTTCTTCTTTCTATCAATCCTTACGTGGAGAAGGTCTTTAGAGTCAAATTCAAAATCGAGCCATCTCCCATCCTGTGGAACGATTCTTGCCGAGAAAGAAACTCTTCCGGTAGTTTGGTCTTTTTTTACCTGGTCAAAAAACACCCCTGGTGAGCGGTGGAGCTGATTAACAATTGCCCTCTCGGTGCCGTTTACAATGAAGGCACCATTTGATGTCATAAGCGGAATCTCGCCAAAGTAAACCTCCTGTTCCTTTACGTCTCTTATCGTACGTCCGTCACCCGATTCAGAAGGTGCACTCCAGATAACAAGGCGAAACGTCACATAAAGCGGAGCGACATAAGTGTAGCCTTTCATACGGCACTCATTTGGTTCGTGCTTGGGTTTGTCAATACGATAGCTCACGTACTCAAGAGACGCTCTCTGATTATAATCCTCAATGGGGAATACGCTTTTGAATGCGCGGTGAAGTCCTATATCCCTCCTCTCTTCAGTTCTTACGTCAGCTTGAAGGACATCAGCATAAGATTTAATCTGAACCTCAAGAAGATGCGGCACATCAAGAACCGCCGGTATTTTTGAAAAACTCTTTCTTAATTTATACGATTCTACTCCCTCAAAACTCAAATTAGAACTCAATTTATCTCTCCCCCTTTTCTTTAATTTCAAACTCAAAAAGGCCCAAAAAAATGACAAAAATCCCTAATCTAAAGGGATAAACCTTTATTCTCTCCTGACCAACCTCTTGTCTTGAGTCCATTGAATGGAACTGCCGGTCAGTTATCTCTTTTCCTCCTGACCAAACTATTTATCTTCTCCCGATCAAGCCCTTTTAACTCAACTAGTTCAAACACAGGTAGCAAGTCTTCTTAGTATAAGCCTGAATAGTAACCCGAATTGCCAAATAAACGTAAGTCGCTAATCATGTAATACCTGATCGAGTGATACAAATGGTCAGTTACTATGTCTTGTAATCGCTTGAGTCCCAATCTTTCCAGTATATTTTAACTGATTTCTACCGTTGCTCCAGCCTCTTCCAATTTCTTTTTCATAGCTTCCGCTTCTTCTTTCTTTACACCCTCTTTTACAGTCTTAGGAGCACCTTCTACAAACTCTTTAGCCTCTTTAAGACCAAGCGCGGTAAGTTCCCTTACAACCTTAATCACTTGAATCTTATTGTCTCCCGCGGCCTTGAGAACCACACTGAACTCCGTCTTTTCAGCCTCAGCCGCCTTCGCCTCAGCCGCTCCAGCACCTGCTGCGGAAACCATGGCCACTTGAGGAGCAGCAGCTTTTACACCAAACTTCTCTTCAATCTCTTTTATTAACTCTGAGATCTCAAGCATACTTGCACGTTCAATATATGAAATAACATCAGCTCTCGTAACCTCTGCCATTTTTCTTAAAGCCTCCTTTGTATTTCGGTAGGGATAGTATCATCCCGCTCCTAAATTTTTATTCGCTTTTTCTTTCATCTCTTTGATCGCGCCAAGAGCGTAAAGTAAACGTCTCTGAAGCTCCATGAGCGTTCCCATAAAATTGGAAATCGGGCTTGAGAGAAGCCCCAGAAGCTGCGCGAGAAGCACCTCTCTTGATGGAAGCTGAGACAGCTTTGACACCTCATCAACCCCTATTATTTTACCTTCGACAATCCCGCCCTTTAGTTTAAGTATGGGCAACTCTTTAACAGATTCTGTAAAGACTTTGGCAATTGACACAGGGTCTTCTTTACATATAGCAACCGCCGTCGGACCGTCAAACAGGTCTTTTATCTTCTCAACATCAGTTTCATGGGATGCAATTTTAAGAAGAGTGTTCTTTGTAACCCTAAAGTCGGCCTTAGCCTTTTTAAGGCGGCGTCTCAGCTTCTCTATATCTTTTACAGAAAGCCCCTTGTATTCTACGACAAAAAGAGAGGGGTTAGTCTTAAATTTCTCACTAAGCTCTTTTACGAGTCCCTGCTTTTCAGCCTTGCTTAACATCATTCTGCTCCTTGACTAGATATTAAGAATTTCGAGACGTAACTAATTCCTAATGCCTAATTACCAGTTTCTGATTATGCCGCCACTTCAAACTCCTTCAGTGCATCGCGGACGCTTACCGGGTCGACCTTTATTCCCGGGCCCATGGTGTTTGAAAGCACGATTTTTCTAATGAATGTTCCCTTTGATGAAGAGGGCTTCATCCTTGTGATTGTATCCATGAACACAAGAAAATTGTCCCTGAGCTTAGCCGAGCCAAAAGAAACCTTTCCAACCGGACCATGAGCCACTCCGCCCTTATCGTTCTTAACCTCGATTCTGCCCGCTTTTGCCTCTTTTACGGCCTTTGCCACTTCAAACGTTACGGTGCCCACCTTTGGGCTCGGCATAAGTCCTCTTGGGCCGAGAACCTTACCGAGTTTCCCAACGAGGCTCATTACGTCTGGCGTCGCAATCGTAACCTCAAAGTCAAGCCAGTTCTCTTTAGAAATCCTCTCAATCAAGTCTTCGGCGCCGACATAATCCGCTCCGGCTTCCTGTGCCTCTTTAACCTTTTCTCCCTTTGTAAAAACCAGCACCCTTACACTCCTGCCCGTTCCATAAGGCAAAACCACCGCGCCCCGAACCTGCTGGTCGGCCTGGCGCGGATCAATTCCGAGTTTAACTGTAGCTTCGACAGTCTCATCGAATTTAGCGGTTTTGGTTTTCTCAATAAGATCTATCGCCTCTTCAACAGTATAGAGCTTTGTCGAATCAACCTTTTCTCTAACTTGTATGTATTTTTTACCCCTTGCCATTTTTATCTCCTTAAAGTCAATGCCATTAAGTTAAGAATGACCCCTTACTTCTTTTATGCAACGTCAATTCCCATGCTCCTTGCCGTTCCTTCAACTATTTTCATTGCGGCCTCGACATCATTGGCATTGAGGTCAGGAAGTTTCAGGCTGGCTATTTCTCTTACCTGAGCCTTGGTTATCTTGCCTTTCTTTACTCTGGGTACCTCGCCTGAGCCTTTGTCAACACCAGCGGCTTTTTTAAGCAGATAGGATACAGGAGGGGTCTTGATTATAAACGAAAACGACCTGTCTGCATAAACGGTTACGATAACGGGCAAAATACCCTCCATTTTTGACGTCTGCGCGTTAAACCCTTTGCAGAACTCCATTATGTTTACTCCTCTTTGTCCAAGAGCAGGACCTACAGGAGGCGAAGGCGTCGCCTTTCCTGCAGGGACCAGAAGCTTTACCTCTCCGATTACCTTTTTCATTCTATATCTTCTCCACTTGGTTGAAATCCAGTTCTATCGGCGTTGTCCTGCCAAATATGGTAACAAGAACCTGAACCTTTCCTTTTTCAGGCTTTACCTCTTCGATAACACCGGAGAAATTCGCAAAAGGGCCCTCTACGACCCTTATAGTCTCTCCCTTTTCAAACGTAAACTTCGGCTTCGGTTTCAGGGTTCCTTCCTCTATCTGCCTCTTTATCTTCATAACCTCTTTTTCATCTATATCAGGAACCGAATCGGGGTCAATCTTTCCTTCTTTGAGTTTGCCGCCCACAAACCCTATCACCTTTGGTACATTTCTTATAAAATGCCAGCTTCTGTCGTTAAGCTCCATATTGACCAGAATGTAGCCGGGGAAAAACCTCCTAACTGAGGTCTTTTTCCTTCCAGCTTTTGTCGGCTCAACGATAGTCTCAGTCGGAATTAAGACTTCGTGAATTAAATCCTCAAGCCCCTCTAACTTGACCCTCTCTTCAATCAACGCTTTTACCCTATCTTCAAAACCGGTATTTATATGAACCACATACCACCTTCTCTTAGTCATACGTATTCCTTCGTTATTCGCTAGGTCAGAATATACTTAACCATTAATGAAAATAAAAAGTCTACCAATCCTAAAAAAGATGCAAGGAGAATGGAAATAAAAACCACGGCTCCGGTCGAGCGCACCGTTTCCTTCACCGCTGGCCATGATATACGCTTCATCTCAACTTGAACGTCCTTGAAAAACTGTATTGTTCTATCTATTAGTTCCCTTACTTTTTCCATCTATTTCCCTTTAATTCTCATCAAGTATCACAGGGCAGGAGGGACTCGAACCCCCAACCGCTGGATTTGGAGTCCAGTGCTCTACCAAATTGAGCTACTGCCCTTAAGTTGCGCACTTCTCAGCGATAAGGTTTTTCTCCTGTAACTTACTTTGTTTCCTTATGAAGGGTGTGATGTTTGCACCACCTGCAGTACTTCTTGAGTTCTATTTTCTCCTTGTGGGTCTGCTTGTTCTTCTTCGTTGAATAATTCCTTCTCTTACAGTCGCTACAAGCAAGGGCAATAACTACTACATTATCTCCCATTTAGAGCACCTCATTGACTAATTTTAGTAACGACACCGGCCCCGACAGTTCTACCACCCTCTCTTATTGCAAACCTCAAACCCTCTTCCATTGCCACTGGCGATATCAACTCCACATCCATATTGATGT
>JBLNAE010000315.1:0-4772 GCA_050259195.1 Ignavibacteriales bacterium | reverse complement strand
CTCTTGCGGCATCCGGTGCAAGACCGCTTATTTCGTAGAGCATAGTGCCTCTTTTTATAGGAGCAACGTATCCCGCAACATCGCCCTTTCCCTTTCCCATCCTCGTCTCAGCGGGTTTTTTCGTCACAGGCTTGTCGGGGAATATCCTTACCCATAGTTTCGCTCCGCGCTTTACGTGGCGCGTTACCGCAACGCGGGCGGCTTCAATCTGCTGAGTAGTAAGCCTCCCGCACTCAAGCGATTGAAGTCCAAACACCCCAAATGCAAGTGTCGCCCCTCTCGTTGCGCGCCCCCTCGTTCTCCCTTTATGCTGTTTTCTATATTTTGTCCTTGCTGGCTGAAGCATTTCTCTTCCTCACAAAGGTAATTATTTAGCTTGCCTGTCGCCCCCTTTTCTCTAGTACCTCGCCTTTAAATATCCAGACCTTAATTCCTATTACACCAAATGTAGTCCTTGCCTCGGCAAACCCGTAGTCAATGTCTGCACGAAGCGTGGCAAGGGGAACCCTGCCCTCGCGGTACCACTCCTTTCTTGCTATCTCTGATCCCCCTAATCTTCCGGCAACCGTAACTTTTATTCCGAGAGCGCCGAGCCTCATGGCAGAAGCCATAACCCTTTTCATCGCGCGCCTGTATGCGATGCGCCTTTCAAGCTGAAGCGCAATGTTTTCGGCGACAAGCTGTGCATCTATTTCAGGACGCTTTACCTCACGAATGTCGAGATAAATGTCCTTGCCTGTCATGGCGCTCAGCTTGCGTCTCAGGGATTCAATCTCCTGTCCTCTTCTCCCAATTATCATTCCGGGACGCGCCGCGTGTATCACGGCTCTTACCTTTTCAGAAGCCGCTCTTTCTATCTCGATTCTAGAAATTCCCGATTGATAGAATTCCCCCTTTATTAAATCTCTAATCTCTATATCCTCGTGAAGAAGCCGTGTATACTTCTGCTTTTCCGCATACCACTTGGAATCCCAGCTCTTTGTAATTCCTATTCTCAATCCAATCGGGCAGATTTTTTGTCCCAAGTTATAACCCCCTTTCATCGAGCACTATTGTTATGTGAGTAGTTCTCCTCTTTCTCGGATAAGCCCTTCCCATCGCCCTTGGTCTAAACCTCTTAAGTGCAGGCCCGCCGGATGCGTGAGCCTCCTTTATATAGAGTGTTTCGGTATCCGTGTGATTCTTCTCAGCGGCGTTGGCAACAGCAGATTTAAGAAGCTTTGCGATAATCGGCGCAGGCCTTCGCCTGATAGAAGCAAGAACCGTAAAGGCTTCTTCCACTCCGTTTCCCCTTATTAAATCAAGCACCACGCGCGCCTTCTTTGGCGATGTTCTTGCGTATTTGGATATCGCTTGTGAAACCATATTCTTTATCCTTGTCCAGGTCCAGCCTTTTCAACCTTTGCCTTTTTGTCCCCCGTTCCATGACCTGTAAACGTGCGGGTAGGAGAAAATTCTCCTAGCTTGTGTCCTACCATGTGCTCCGTTATGTAGACGGGTATAAACTTTCTCCCGTTGTAAACGGCAAACGTAAGCCCTATCATTTCAGGAATGATCATTGAGCCTCTTGACCAGGTTTTTATAATACGCTGGTCTCCAGAGGATTTTGCCGATTCAACCTTCTTGAGAAGCTTAGGCTCAATAAAAGGACCCTTTTTCTTCGATCTCGCCATATCTACTCCTTACTAGCAATCTAGCTCATGGTTAGCCCAATGGTTATGATTCATAGTCTATAAACCATCAGGTATGAACCATGAGCTTTTCATTAATCCATTCCGTAACCGATTCTTCTGCGTTTTACTATGAATTTATTTGTTCTCTTGTTCTTTCTCGTCTTATATCCAATTGTAGCCCATCCCCAGGGAGACACTGGATGAGGATTTCCCTGCGGGGCCTTACCCTCACCGCCGCCGTGTGGATGATCCACAGGGTTCATGGCTACACCTCTTACATGAGGACGGTGCCCGAGGTGCCTGTTTCTTCCGGCTTTTCCAATTATCACCAACTCATGCTCCACGTTTCCAACCCTTCCAATAGTCACCATACAGTTTATATGAATGAGACGAATCTCACCTGAATTAGTTTTGATCTGCGCATAATCACCCTCTTTTGCTACAATCTGCGCCGAAGCCCCGGCAGCGCGGGCAAGCTGTCCACCCGCTCCGGGCTTTAATTCTATATTATGAACAGTTGTTCCTACCGGAATACTCCTAAGAGGAAGCGTATTCCCGACAGTAACGTCAACCTCGTCGCCGGAGATTACCTTATCTCCGACCTTTAAACCATCAGGGGCTATTATATATCGCTTCTCCCCGTCTGCGTAATTAAGAAGCGCAATCCTCGCGGAACGATTAGGATCATACTCGATTGATGCCACCTTTGCGGGGATATTAAATTTATCTCTTTTGAAATCAATAATCCTGTACAGACGCTTGTGGCCGCCTCCGCGATGAAGGCTTGAGACCCTACCTTGAGAGTTCCTCCCCGTTTTCCGTTTAAGAGGCACTGTAAGAGACTTATGAGACTTCTCCGTCGTAATCTCTGCAAAATCAAGACCCGTCATAAATCTTCTTCCCGCAGTTACGGGACGGAATTTTTTAACACCCATAATCTTTAAACCCCCTCAAAGAACTCTATCACGCCTTCTTTCAGTTTTACGTAAGCCTTTTTAAGCGGAGACCTTTTGCCCGAGGCACGTCCCCCTCTTTTCACTGTTTTCCCCGGTAAAGTAACAGTTCTTACCCTATCTACCTTGACCTTAAACAGCTTCTCAATCGCCTCTTTTATCTCTTTTTTATTAGACTTATTATCAACCGCAAATATATACCAGTTCGTGTCTTTTATAGAGGATGATTTCTCGGTGATAAGAGGACGTTTTATTATTTCTCCCGGCTCTCTCAACGTTTAAGCACCTCCTGAACCTTCGCAACCGAATCCTGAGTCATGACAATAGCGTTGAATCTAAGCAAATCATAAACGTTAAGTCCATCTACCTTTAGAACCTTAACGCCTTCTAAATTCCTCGCTGACTTTTTAAGATTCTCATTATCTCCATTTATAAGTATTAAAGCTCTATTCAATTCAAATTTTTTGAGGAAATTCACAATCTGCTTTGTTTTTATTTGGGAAAGGTTAAAGTCTTTAAGAATCACTAAATTGCCGTCTCTATGTTTTAGGGAAAGTGCACTTTTTAGCGCCTCGCGTCTTGCCTTCTTGGGGATATTATAAGACCAGTCTCGCGGCTGAGGTCCAAAGATTATCGCTCCCTTTCTCCACTGAGGCGCCCTTATGCTCCCCTGTCGGGCGCGTCCCGTGTGTTTTTGCTTCCAGGGCTTTTTCCCGCCACCGCTCACTTCGCCCCTCGTCTTAGTTGCGGCAGTGCCGGCCCGGCGTTTAGCTAACTGCCAGTTTACTACATAATAAAATAGATGCTCTCTTATCGGAGCTTCAAATATCTCTGAGTTAAGCTCTAATACGCCAACCGTGTTTTTCTCTAAATCATAAACATTATACTGCGGCACCTTTTTACCTTCCTGTAATTATTTAGCTGATAGTTTATTGTCTATAACTGATAGTAAATTATAGATCATGAGCCATGAGCTAAGAACTATGAGCTTTCATGTCTCCCTCTTGTTGTGTGCTTTAAAATTACCATACCATTATCAGGTCCTGGGACGGAACCCCTTACAATCACGAGGTTCTTTTCAGGGTCCACCTTCACCACGCGAAGTCCCTGCATCGTAACCTTTTTGGCCCCCATATGTCCCGCCATTTTCAGCCCTTTCCATACCCTCGCCGGATATGAATGCTGGCCAATCGACCCCGGCTTTCTATGAGACATGCCTCCATGAGAATCGGGCTGTCCCTGAAAACCATGCCTCTTCATAACCCCAGCAAATCCCTTTCCTTTGCTCCTTCCCGTAACGTCTATAATATCACCTTCTTTAAAAACATCCGCTTTAACTACATCGCCCGACTTATAATCATCGGCCTTGCCATTGAGGATTCTAAACTCTCTTAAAAACCTTACAGGCGGAACACCGGCTTTTTTAAAGTGTCCAAGAATGGGCTTCGTTGCTCTCTGGGGTTTTACCTCTTCAAACCCAATTTGAATAGCCTCGTACCCATCCTCTCCGGAGGTTCTTTTTTGAACTACAAAACACGGTCCAGCCTCTATCACCGTAACTGCCGAAAGCGTTCCATCATCAAGAAACATCTGTGTCATTCCAACTTTTCTACCTATTAATCCTTCTATCATTTTACGATCCCGTTTAAAACTTTGTGTCTTCGTGGCAATCTATTAATTTTTTCTTATGATCCAGTAAGTTTTATCTCAACCTCAATTCCCGAAGCTAGATCGAGCTTCATAAGGGCGTCTATTGTCTGCTGAGTAGGTTCGAGTATGTCAATGAGCCTCTTGTGGGTCCTCACCTCAAAGTGCTCTCTTGAATTTTTATCTACGTGAGGAGATCTCAACACACAGTAGCGCCCTATGTGAGTAGGAAGCGGAACTGGACCCGCTACTCGTGCCCCAGTCCTTTTCGCCGTCTCTACAATTTCCCTTGCGGATTTATCAAGTAATCTGTAATCAAACGATTTTAACTTTATCCTGATCTTAGAAGCGCGATTCATATTTTATTATCCTAAGAATCCTCATTGACTAATTTTAGTAACGACACCGGCCCCGACAGTTCTACCACCCTCTCTTATTGCAAACCTCAAACCCTCTTCCATTGCCACTGGCGATATCAACTCCACATCCATATTGATGT
>JBLNAE010000314.1:0-3656 GCA_050259195.1 Ignavibacteriales bacterium | reverse complement strand
GACCGTAATTCCCATAACGAGCGGATAATCTCTATTTGATACCGCAAACACGAAAAACCTTCCCATTCCGGGGATTGCAAATATGTGCTCTACTACAAAAGACCCCGTAATGAGATACGCCGCAATAGGGCCTAAAACTGTAACGACCGGAATAAGCGCGTTTCTAAGGATGTGCTTTAACACCACTTTGATTTCGCTGAGTCCCTTTGCCCTTGCCGTTCTTACAAATGGGTTTTCGGAGACCTCAAGCATGCTTCCCCTCGTAAGACGGGCGAGATAGGCGGCGGGTCCGGCTGCAAGCGTAAGGGTGGGAAGTACCATGTGCTCCGGCCTTCCCCAAAGTGCGGCGGGAAACCAGCCCAGTTTTACGGAGAGATAATAAATGAGTCCCGCGCCTATTACAAAGCTTGGGACTGATACAAGGGCCGTAGCGAAAGAGGCCGTAAAGAGGTCGAGAATCCCTCTTGGCCGCACGGCTGAGATTATTCCCATCGTGGCGCCGATTGCAATGGAAACTAAAAGCGAGACTATTCCTAATTTCAAAGAAACGGGAAGGGTTTCCTGTATTATGTCTCCAACAGTTCTATCAACGTATTTATATGAAGGGCCAAAATCCCCGCGCGCCAAGTCCCCTAAATACTTTGCATACTGCTCCCATAGAGGTTGATCCAGTCTGTATTTCTCCTCTATATTTTTGCGAATCTGCGGGGGGAGTTTTTTCTCAATGTCGAATGGGCCGCCGGGGAGAACTCTTAGCAAAAAGAATGTAAGTGTAGATACGACTAGGACGACCAGAGCGCCGGTTGAGGTGCGCCGCAGAATGAATTTAACCATTCACCAAATAATACCATTCCCAACAATTAACTGAATGTACTGGTTTAGCTACTCTCTCTCCTTACCACAACGCTTTCCCTGGAGATCAGCCCCTCCCTGTCTTTTGCAAGTATAGTTATTAAATTGGTTCCCTTATTCAGTTTTACTTTCGCGGATATTGGAACCTCTTTACCGGTTGATGGGAGAAGCGCAACCTTATCGTCTCCGACAAACACATATACAAGTTCGACCCCTTCTTTATCCTTTACGGACCCCTTTAGGGTTACCTCTTGAGATGCGGTAGAGAGCGGGGGGTTTGAGATAGTTATATATGGAGGTTCATCAAAAGACCCTTTTGCAGCAGTTTCTTGAGGGAAATGGATCTTATCTAAAAGTCCCTCTCTAAAGGTTTCATCTACGATTCCAAGCTCCAGGTCGAATACAGGTTTTTTCACGGTGAAGGTAAACGCGGTCTCTTTTATGTTGCCGGGATTTAATTGATCGAGTGCAAACCTTCCCGTCTTTAAAAACACAGCGTCGCCTGAGACGTTTTTAAGGGTCAATATGCTTTTCTCGGATGGTCCGTCTCCGATGTTCTTTACCTTTACGAGAAGTTCCACGACCTCTCCGGGCTCGGCTATTCCATTCCCGTTGCCTGATGAGCCAAACCTGCCGTCGTCCACAATCTCGTAATTAAAGGCAAACGCCGGCCTTGGAAGCCCGTCTGTCTCTATATTAAATTTGAAATCGGGAAGGGTTGTTTTATAGGCGTCTTCGAAATTGAGTGTGATTTCGTCTTCTCTTGTAATAGCTCCTTTCGGAATTTCAAACGTGACGCTCCACTGCCTCTTTTCGCCCGGGACGAGTTTTCCGAATATAAACTCCTTTCCGTCAAAAACCGGATTATCCGATTTTGTCATGGCTCTCAGCCTGTAAAGAGGTGCTGCTCCCGTGTTTTCCACCTCGGCGTGAATCCGGGGATTCTCTCCAGCTTTAACCTTGGCGGGGGATGGGGTTATCTTAACGGAAATTCCGGGAGCGCCTGATGCCTTATTGCCAACAGACCAATCAATCCCATCTTTCTGCCACCTCTCCTCTATCTTCTTTTCCTCACTTCCGGAAATCTGCTTTATCTCACCTTGAATCTGGTTGAGGATCTCTTTTCTCGAAAGCGAATTTGATCCGGAGATAACGTCTTTAGCGACCTTAACTGAGAAGTCACTCTCAATTTTTTTCCTCTTTTCCTCTCGGCTCAGGGCCTCTTCGGGCGTTTCTTCGCTGTCCTTTTTATCGTCCTTTGAGGTTTCAAGATAGATTATGGAGTATATGGGCTTCTCTTTATTTTCTACATTTGTTCTTCTCTGTCCGTCTAATTGCTCTCTGAGATGGTCTTGAGAAGGGGTATCGAAGGGTTTGTCTATGGATACCATCACGGGGTTAAGCTCAACGTCGGGCGTGATTCCTATGTCTTGGATTGATATGTCGCCTGGCGTAAGGTAATGGGCTATTGTGAGTTTGAGCGCAGAGCCGTCATTTAGGTCGAAAATCTGCTGCACCGAGCCCTTGCCAAAAGTCCTCTCTCCCACAAGTACGGCCCTTTCATTGTTCTTTAAGGCTCCCGCTACGATCTCGGATGCGCTTGCGCTTCCAAAGTCCGCGAGTATCACAATCTTCCCGCCGAATTCGTAGTCTTCGGGGACTGCACGATATGGCCTTTTCGAATCCCCCGTCCAAGTAGTGACTATGACTCCGCTTTTTAAAAACAGATTTGAAATCCTCTCTGCCTGATCCAGAAGTCCGCCGGGATTTCCCCTGAGGTCGAGTATAATTCCCTTGAGACTATTATCGTTTTTCTTGAGGCTTTTTAGTCCGGCTCTCAGGCTATCGAGCGTGTTTCTCTGAAAATCCCTTATTCTTATATATCCGACTCCATCCCCTAAACTATAGGCTTCAACGCTTTCAATCTTGATTATGTCCCTTACGATTGAGAACTTCTTAGGCTCTGGAAACCCCTCCCTCATTACGTGGATGTTTGCGCTTGTTCCTTTGGGGCCTCTTAGTTTCCCTACGGCCTCTATAAGAGACATATTCACTGTAGATTCGTCTTCAATCTGGACGATTCTGTCATTGGGCTTTATGCCGGCGTTATATGCCGGGGTTCCCTCAATCGGGGAGATTACGGTAAGCTGTCCGTCTTTAATCCCTATTACAATTCCAAGCCCCCCGAAGCTCCCTTCAGTCTCAACCATAAATTCCTTATAAACCTGGGGCGTGATGATGCCGGAGTGATGGTCTAGCGTCTCAAGCATCTCATCTATTACGGCGTATTCAACGTCCTGAATCGAGGGGTCTTTTGATACCAGGTGGGGCTTTATGAATTGAAAAACCTCTTCCATGGTGTCCGTCAATGTATCTAGGTCGGAGACCTTTGTCATATCGAATGTTTTTTCGTCTTTTAGCACTTGAACCCTGAACGAAGGGCTATTTTCTCCATCGGGAAAGTCAACGAGAACCTCGTCGAGGGTTTTCTCAAGCCTTCCAAGCCCCGCAACGAGCATAGCTTTTGGTTTAATGGCCGATTGAGTGGCATAGTACCTCTTTACATAGTGCATCACGAGTGGAAGCACCTTCAGGTTATCCGCGCTTTGATCCTGTCCAGACTCCTGGGGCTTGGGAGAAAGGAACGAGACGTAGAGCAATGGAAGAAGAATAATTATAAGCAGTCGATTCTTTTTCATAAGGTTTAAAATTTTACTCAAGATTTTTCCGATTCTCAAATATTTGATTTCCTGATTAATTTACCCTAGATTTCTGCCCGTATGCAATTGTGTTTGAGACTGTAG
>JBLNAE010000313.1:0-5677 GCA_050259195.1 Ignavibacteriales bacterium | reverse complement strand
TTTTTATTTTCAATATCTTATATAAAATAGCGATGCGTTTTGGTCCAAGCCCTTCAATGCCATAAAAAGTTTCTAAATCAACAGGAATTTCTTTCTTGAATTTCTCGTAATTCTTAATCGCACCAGTTTTGAGATATTCTTCAATACGCTCCGCGATTCCTTTGCCAACGCCCGGAATTTCTTCAAGACCTTTTAAGCCGTTTTTTTCATAAATAGCTTGAATATCATTATCAAGAGATTCAATTGAATAAGCCGCTTTTTCATACGCCTGCGGTTTGAATGGCACGCTTTTCATCTCCAAATATATCGCCATGTTTCTTAAAATTTTTGAAAGCTCTTGATTTTTCATGATTTCACTAAATATGTTGAATAGTAAAAATTTTGTCTCTTACCCTTGTGGTGTAATTAAATGTTCCTCGTCTTATTTTCAAACGGGAGCTTTACTGTAAGTATCCCGTTTTTTATTTCCCCGCTTACCGCCTTTACCTCACCCTGCCGCGGCAAAATCACCGACCCCGAAAAAAGCTGTCCAATACCATTCCCGATATCTGATTGCCAGTTTGTTTCTAATAATGGATATTATTATGCCTTCAGGCTTAACGCCGGCGACAGCGGGTGTAATCAAAAAATGATCAGGTTTTTCTTTAAAATCAATCGTCAATTGGCGCTCCTGCGCTAAGGCTTGAGAGAATTAACCCTCCTCGCTTTTCATAAGCAAATCGGCTGGTCACAGGGACTCTTGCCATTTCACCATTTTCTTCTTCAGGTTGATGGTCCTACCGTCGACCACAAAGGTGCCGTCCCCATTGTGATGGATTGTCCGGCGTTCCTTGCGCTCCGCATCGGTCCAGGCCTTGACGACTCTGAGGATGAAGAGGCTGTATTTGGGCACCATCCTGGTGTCTACTACCCGGCATTCGAGGTTGGCGAGACACTCGGCCACTAGCGGCGCCGATACCTTCTTAGCCGGCACCGGTGTCAGGCCGAAGGTGTCGAACTTCTCGACATCTTGGCCTGAGCAGTTGCCGATCTCGACCACCTTGGTTGCAAGATCGACCGTGGGGATGGCAATCACGCATTCCTTGGTTTTACGCAACGCCGCGAAGCTGTAATCCCAAGGGCCGATGATGCAGCCGATCAACGGGGGCTCGAATTCCATCATCATGTGCCAGCTCATCGTCATGATGTTGGTGCGTCCCTTATTGGCGGTTGTCACCAGCACAACTGGACCTGGCTCGATCAGACGGTAGACCTTGGAAAGTGGAATCTCTTTCACGATGATCTCCTTTTGTTTGTACCTAACGTATTACGAAAGGGCACCTCTTTTATAATGGTAGTCCAATTTTAACTTATATAAACTTAAAGGAGTACCTAGTAAGTAATGATAAATATATTGAACTAAATGTTCTTCAGTCAAGTGTAGTACGTATTCGACAAATAGGAGAACATAAGCGACGAGAAGGAGCTTACGGACGCCTTTGCTCCACGGTGAGGGCATCCATGTCCTGCCTAGACGTCGGACATGTAGAAGAATACGGACTCCGTTGCCAAAGGGCGAGGACGTCCATGTCTTCCCGTTAGTCAGACATATAGTCACAGCCATGCACAATTATCAAGGCAAGTGTGTAATAGAATCAAAAGCCGCTTATTTACTTGACCAGTAACCTCAAACTCAATGGTGTGATTCTAGCCATAATATTCTGCTGTGACGACCTCAAACCAATCTCATGTATTATTTAACGATATAGAGGAACCACTTGTTGCCTCGACATACATAAACTACGTGGCAAAATATTAAGTTAGATTTTTATTTATTCGATCCGAGGATGGTCACTCTGATCCTTCAAAGGAGGCGAAGATGTTATTTGGAGTTTCGATCTTTGCAACAGAATATGCGATGCATCCTGCTGATCTGGCACGCGCACTCGAAGAACGCGGTTTTGAATCACTATGGTTGCCCGAACACACTCATATTCCGGCGAGCCGCCGCAGTCCCTGGCCTCGTGGGAAAGACCTGCCGAAAGAATACTGGCACACTTACGACCCTTTTGTTGCACTCACTGCCGCGGCCATGGCTACGACCAGGCTGCGGATCGCAACGGGAATATGTTTGATCGTTGAGCGTGACCCTATCACAACAGCAAAGGAGGTGGCCAGTCTGGACCAGTTGTCGGGGGGCCGTTTTATATTCGGCATTGGAGGAGGGTGGAACGCGGAGGAGATGAAAAATCATGGCACTGATTTCAAGAAGCGGTGGCGAGTGCTACGCGAGCGCATCCTGGCAATGAAAGAGGTTTGGACTCAAGAGGAGGCGGAGTTCCACGGTGAATTCGTCAATTTCGACAAGATCTGGTCGTATCCCAAACCTATACAGAAGCCCCATCCCCCCATCCTCATGGGAGGTGATGGGCCAACAACCTTTGATCGCGTTATTGAGTTTTGCGATGGCTGGTTACCTACAGAGATAGAGCTGGCCGTCATCCCTGAAAAGATTGCGATACTGCGTCAGAAGGCAGAAGCGGCAGGGAGAGACCCGAAGCAAATCTCGGTCTCTTACATCTACTTCTACTACAGTGCCAATCCCGATCAGAGAGTTATCAACGAGTTGGAGAAGGCAGGGGTCGAGCGTGTGATCTTCGGGCTACCATCAGCTGATAAGCAGACCTTGCTTCCTTTGCTTGACAAATACGCCACGCTCATTCATTGAGGAAAATCCGATCTTGTAAATGGAAGTGGGAAGGACCCATATGAAGATCCAATTGAGAAAGAGGTATCATGAAATTCTATATTCCGATGGTTGCTAAACAAACGGGGAAGGAGATCATTATCAAGCTCGTTAATTAGCAAAATCGCTATGCCTATCATTAAGGGGATTCAGATACTAAAACTCATCCGGGAAAGGCATTCGTCCAGAGTTCCTTTCGATCCAAATCGCCCGGTGGCCAAGCGGGATCTTCGACAGATCCTCGACGCGGCGCGCTGGGCACCGACTGCACACAATATGCAGAACTTCGAGATCGTAGTCATTGACAACAAGGAGCTTCTAAAGAAGATAGGGAACATTAAGTCCCCGGTCTCGGAAGAGTTCATACGGGAGAACTATCACCAGCTCTCATTCTCGCAAGAGGAACTGCTCAAGAAAAGGGTTGGAATACTTGGCACTATGTTCCCGCCATCATGGAGAGATCCCGCGAGGCTGGAGGAGGCCATTCGTGAGGGTGCATCTTTGTCTCTAAAGGACACTATTAAGGATAGCCCGGTGCTTTTGATTGTGATATATGACTCAAGGAAGAGAGCGCCCGCTTCAGAAGGCGATTTTCTAGGTATTATGAGTCTTGGCTGCGTTATGGAGAACATGTGGCTCATGGCCCAGTCCCTGGGAATCAGCCTTCAGATAATGAGTGTCTTCGGTGCAAACCACATAAGCGCGAACGACGTAGAAAAAGGGGTAAAGCGAATCCTCAATATCCCCAAATATATGAAGATTGCCTTTGCCGTCCGGCTGGGTTATCCAGTCTCTGCGCCGGCTAAACACCCGAGGGTGCGCCGTGATGTGGAGGCATTCACTCACCATAATCGTTTTGGGAATAATGGCCTTGTTTGAAAGAATCTTGTTGTTAGTCGGCCAAAACTATGAATATTCAGAATAAGGTTGTTATCATCACGGGTGCATCTTCCGGCATTGGTCTGGCTCTATCCAGACTTCTTGCGCAACGCGGTGCAAAAGTTGCACTTGTGTCCCGATCAAGAGATATATTGAAAAATCTTTCAAATGAACTTCCTGACTCCTTAGCGGTGACAGCCGATATGACTAAGGAAGACGAAATAAAGAGAATGGTTCAAGAGACAAAAGACCATTACGGGAGGATAGATGTTCTGATTAATTGTGCAGGTCAGGGATATGACACTCCCATTGAAAAGATTAATATCGCAACATTCCATCACATTTTTGACTTGGATGTTGTAGGCCCACTTATTGCCATGCAGCAGGTCATTCCAATCATGCGGTCCCAGGGTGGAGGGATGATCGTTAATATCAGCTCCGGGACTGCATTAATGTATTTGTCATGTATGGGCGCATACTCGTCTTTGAAGCGCGCCCTGGCTCATATGAGCTTGACCGCAAGAGAGGAATTAAAAAAAGACAAGATTGTGGTCAGTGTAGTTTATCCGTATATTACCCTGACCAATTTCGAGGAAAACACCATTAAAGATTTAGGAGACCTTAGCCCGGGCAGTCCTCCATTTCCAGCTGATACCGCAGAGTATGTTGCACAGAGAATACTCGATGGAATAGAAACTGAAAAAGCTGAAACTTTTGCACACGAGTGGATGGATAAAACTACTCGCAGCAATAGGTAGAGAGAAATAAATAACTTATTTGTTAGAATAGACGATGAGCGAACATAGTGCCGGCATACTTCTATTTAGGTTCAAGAACAAAAAACTCGAGGTGCTCCTTGTCCATCCCGGTGGGCCATTTTGGGCAAAAAAGGACCAGGGGGTATGGTCTATACCCAAAGGGCTATTTGAAGAAAACGAAAATCCATTGGATGTGGCAAGGAGAGAATTTAAAGAGGAGACTGGATTTGAAATTGACGGAGAATTTATTGAGTTGGGCGAGGTGCAGCAGCCAGAGAGAAAAGTGGTACATGCCTGGGCGTTTGAGAAAGACATTGATGAAACTAAAGTAGTAAGCAATACATTTACGCTTGAATGGCCGAAGAATTCAGGGAGAATGCAAGAATATCCAGAGATAGATAAGGCTGGCTGGTTTAGACTGGAAGAGGCAAGGGTCAAAATATTAAAAGGTCAAGTAAGCTTTTTGAAACGACTTGTGGAAAGAATAAACTACACTCATGGAGTCAGAAATAAAAAGGCAATGACACCCTGACACAACAAAGAAAAAAATAGAGAAAGCCTAGAACCTGCTATTCTAAACAAAACTCAACAAATGAATGATTGAGTTGTTGTAAGAAATACACGGATCGGGAAATAGTTTCTCCATTTCACGGTTCGTAGGTCTTCTCTCCAGACGAGCTAAATCTCTTTTTTAGACACATTTTACATCTGCTCAAGAGATTGCGGTTAAGAAGGGAGCTAGGATTTATTAATGTATAAAACAGTATGATCGTTCAAATCTACGAAATAAACAATCCGCTAGAAGCACAGCGAGTTGCAGAATGTGGCGTTGACCATATCGGTGTGCTTGTTGGAAAGGGGGATTTCCCTCGTGAAGTGAGCATAGAACAGACACGAGAGATTTTTAATTCTCTACCAAAAGACAAAAAGCGAGTTGCCTTATCATTATCAAATCAACTCAAATCTATCATCCAAATCGTGAAAAATGTAAACCCGGATATTGTGCATCTAGGAGCCGCTTTAGAGCTTTTATCCACTCAAGATGTCCAAAAGCTTAAAAATAATTTTCCGTCGTTAAAAATAATGAGAAGTATTCCAAACACAGGCGAGTAAAGTATAGAAGCGGCTCAAGAATATGATGGCATAGCAGATTATCTACTTTTAGATAGCCATGATCCAAGAGACAAACAAATCGGTGCTTTGGGAAAAATTCATGATTGGAGCACCAGTAAAAGAATTGTGACATCGGTTAAAACTCCTGTAATTTTGGCTGGGGGCTTGGGGCCTGACAATGTGTTAGAGGCAATCCAAACAG
>JBLNAE010000312.1:0-20813 GCA_050259195.1 Ignavibacteriales bacterium | reverse complement strand
CTCGGCTTCCCACTCGATCATTTTCACTCCAGAGGGGTTAGTAAATGTTATATTTCCGTCTATATCTAATCCGCATATACCCTCACCGGCTGAATCTAATATCAGTTCCATTTGATGGCTTATCCGTTTAAGTGCTTCCTCTGCCTGCTTGTGCCCAGTGATATCACGGGTCACCTTAGAGAAGCCACGAAGATTTCCATACCCATCTCTCAGTGCTGTAATGACTACATTGGTCCAGAACCTAGACCCATCCTTTCGCACCCTCCAGCCCTCATCTTCATAACGCCCATCTCTAATTGCCACATCTAGCCCGTGCTGTGGCTTGCTGTTCTCTATATCTTCTTCAGAATAGAAGATGGAGAAATGCTTTCCTATGATCTCTTCCGATTTATACCCTTTGATGCTTTCTGCTCCAGCATTCCAGCTTGCTATATATCCCTTGGTATCCAACATGAAAATAGCATAATCCTTCACACCCTCCACCAGCAAACGAAAGCGCTCCTCACTTTCCCGCAGTATCTTTTCCGCCTGTTTGCGTTTTGTAATGTCCACGACGCTGCCGCGAATCAGCGTGCGCGTGGCTGAGGGAAGCCGAACCAGAGACACCTCACAGGGAATGTCCTCACCTTGAGAATTACGATGAATCCATTCGAATCTAGATGTACCTCCTTCGATTGCGTGCCGTATTTTCTCCACTGCGGATTCTGATGAAGGTCGGCCATCGGGTTGAACTGGTGGACTTAAATCAATTGGACCATGAGAGAGCAACTCGGCGCGGGTGAGATTAAAGAGATGCGCCGCTTTCTCGTTAGCGTCAGCAAAACATCCTTTTTCGACATCCAGAACAACAATTGCCTCAGGTGCATTCTCAACGAGGGTTCTATACCGCTCTTCGCTTTCTTGCAGTGCTGTCTCCGTGCGCTTGTGCTCTACAATTTCCGCCCCTAATTCTTCGTTGATCTCCTCAAGTCTGGCGGCGCTCTCCTGTAGAGTTTCTTCTATACTCTTGCGCTCTTCAATCTCTACCCGTAATTGTTTATTTACTTTCTTAAGTTCGGCGGTACGTTCCTGAACCCTTACTTTTAATTCGTCCTTGGCTCTTTGCAAAGCCTCTCGTGCCTTAATGCGCTCCGTGATGTCTGTAGAGATGCCGCAGACCGCGTATAGAGTTCCGGCAGAATCGTAGAGGGGGAATTTAATTGAAATGTATGTGTGCAGCCCGTCGTCATGAAGGGCAATTTCCTGAAATTCTAGAGGGGCTTTTGCCATAATCACCTTTTGATCATTCGCTTGAAACGCGTCGGCTAAGTTCTTCGGAAATATATCGTAGTCGGTCTTTCCTTTGAGCTGTTCTCTTTCGATGTGAAATAGAGTCTCGTACTGGCGGTTGACCGTGATGTATTGGCTCTCAGTATCCTTGATGTAAATAACTGTTGTAGAACTATCTAGGATGGTCTGCAGTCGCTCTTCGCTCTTCCGCAGTTCTTCTTCAGCCCTCTTGCGCTCTTCGATCTCTGCCCGTAATTCTTCATTTATCTCCTCAAGTTTGGCAGTACGTTCCTGAACCAGGATTTCTAATTCATCATGCGCCTTTCTCAGCGCCTCCGCATGACGCGCGTTATTGATTGCTATCTCTATCTGCTGAGTCACAGTTTCCAGCAGGTTTATCTCTTCTTTATTGAAGGCATTTTTTCTGAAAGAATTTATATTTAATAATTCCTATCGTTTTGTTTTGAAAGTGAATAGGCATAGAAACATAGCTCTTTGTTCCTGCTTCTCTTCCTGCGGGGCCAATAAATTCATCTTTATCTACGTCTGCACAATACCTGGGCTTTCCATCCATAATGGTCTTCCATGTAAATCCTTTTGGATAGGGAATTCTTCTGACTCTCTCAATAAACCATTTGGGGTATCCTCTATATGCCTTTAGAACCGCTTCTTCCCCTTCGACCAGGTAAATCGAGATATGCTTAACCTTGGGTATATTCTTGATTATGGCCTGAGCGGTGTTCTCTAAGACTTCCTCAAGGTTAATTGATTTATGGACGCTTTGAGTTACGGCGCTTATAATCGCATCGTAACTCTTCGCTTTTTTCACAGTATCCTCTCCCCTAGGTGACAGGTCTTGACTAGTCTTTTATTATATCTAAGGGTTTAAAGCGGTTACAATAGAAATTTTTTGGTTATTTTCTTGTATAAATTGGGGAATTATTACACCGGGCATTAACTCCACAAAACGACTGTAGCCTACAAGATTCGTAAATTCTCCTCCTAGCCCTCTGTATACCTGATTTATGTAATACCACATGCTAATACTATAGATACTATGTTGCCAAACATCTTAAGAAGCATCCGAACAGGTGTCCAGAAGGTATCTGTATAGTGTCTATTTTTATCCATTTGTCACAGTTAGATGGAATGACAAAATAGGCTAAGTCCTTCAGGTCTCTGACAAAAATTTGTTAGAGACGGCACTTCAAACTCTGCTCCCTCTTAAAAATCAGGCAATTTAGACAACTTGGAAACAAAAGCGTTGTGGCATAGTTCTTGCCATACTAGAAGTTCAGATGATTGATTCAGTTCTAATGAGGAGAAGTGCAAAGCCAAACCGAAAAAAGGCCCCCATAGCACCTGCTACAGGAGGATTCTTCACCAAGTCCCCGCGACTTCCGGTTATTGTCGGTCTCAGCGTCGCAGCAGCCACCTTGTGTTTATATACCATCATTTGGCACATTCGGATCTGGTCAAGTCCGGAACTATTGACCAAGATGCAATCCGTTCTACCCAGGGCGGTGTTAGTCACGGGACTTATGATAGCATCATTGCTTGCATTGGTGATTTACCTTGCTCAAACAGTGCGGCTTCGTGCGAAGGAAATTGAGTCGCTCAACCAAAAACTACACGATGAAACCATTGAGGCCAAGCAAGTGGAGAAGGTATTGATAGAGTCCGAACACAAATTTCAACTTATCACCGAAAATATAAAAGAAACTGTCTTTGTCTATGATATGAACCGCAAGCTCCAGTATGTGAACTCAGCCTTCGAGGTATTAACCGGATACACAACCAAAGAACTCCATAAGGGAGACTTTATCAATTACATTCATCCAGATGACGAGGCGAGGATTACGCAATTATGGGAAAGGCTGTTTCAAGGCAAAAGCTTCTCGGGAGAGGAATTCCGCATTGTGACCAAGGATGGGCAGACAAAGTGGTATCTGAGTTCTTGGAATCCACTAATTAATAAAGAGAAAAAGCAGGTTGGCGTTCTAGGAACAGGCCTCGACATTACGGAGCGCAAGCGAGTAGAGGAAACATTGCGAGAATCAGAGATGAAATTCCGCTCCGTGGTGGAGTCAGCCAACGATGCGATTATCCTAGTTAATGACAGTGGAAACATTATTTCATGTAATAAAGGCACACAAGCCATCTTCGGTTATACGCAGGAAGAATTGCTAGATAAGCCGCTCGATTTCTTGATATCCGAACAACACAGAAATAATATAAGGCTGGGGTGGTTTAAATTAACCGGCAGCAAACATAGTATTATCGGAAGAACAGTAGAGCTGCGCGGGCTGAGGAAAAACGGCAGTGAATTTCCTTTGGAGCTTTCCCTTGCTGACTGGAAAATAGGAGAAGGGGCATTTTACAGTGGTATTATCCGTGACATTACAGAGCGTAAGCGGACAGAGGGAAAGTTGTATGAAATCAATGCCGCTCTTGAAAACGCCGTTGACGGTATCAGCTTTTTGGATATGCAGGGCCGTTACCTAAGTGTAAACAGAGCCTATGCAAGCATATTTGGTTGTAATGTTAATGAGATGATTGGTATGGAATGGCAGAAAACTGTGCATCCCAATGACCTCGAAAGAGAGGTAAATGCTCATAAGGAAATGCTGAAAAGTGGAAAGGTGAAGTTTGAATCCAGGGGTTTCCGTAAAGACGGTTCCACTTTTCATCAAGAAGTAACAATCATTAAAAATATTGATAAGAATGGGCAACTTAAGGGTCATTATCGCTTTGTGCGCGATGTCACCGAGCGCAAAATGGCAGAAGAAAGACAGGCCCAGCTCCTTAAAGAATTAGAGAGCGCCAACCAAGAATTGAATGATTTTGCATATATTGTTTCGCATGACCTGAAAGCCCCTCTGCGGGCGATCGGCTCACTAGCGAATTGGATATTAACCGACTATGCCGATAAATTCGATAAAGAGGGCAAAGAGCAAATGGACTTGCTCCTCAGCAGAGTAAAACGAATGCACGATTTAATTGAGGGTATTCTACAATACTCAAGGGCTGGACGCATCAGAGAGGAGAAGCTAGAAGTAAATCTGAATGAGCTTGTGCCAGGGGTAATTGATATGATTGCCCCGCCAGAAAATGTTGAGATAAAAATTGAGAATGAATTACCTACTATTTTGTGTGAGAGGATACGCATCCAACAGGTTTTCCAAAATCTATTAACCAATGCTATAAAATTTATGGATAAACCGAAAGGGAAAATTAAAATTGGCTGTGTTGAAGATAACGGTTATTGGAGGTTTAGTATTGCAGATAACGGACCAGGAATTGAGGAAAAACATTTCGCAAAGATCTTCCAGATATTCCAAACATTATCACCGCGCGACGAGTTTGAGAGCACTGGCATTGGTCTTTCGGTGGTGAAAAAAATCATTGAGATGTATGGCGGGAAGGTCTGGGTGGAATCGAAAGTCGGTTATGGAAGCACATTCTTTTTCACACTGCCGATGGAAGAAACAAAAATTTTGACTTTCAGCAACGCTGCAGGGAATAGAAGATGAAGAGCAAAAAACCAATTCTCCTTGTTGAAGATGATCGGGTTGATCAAATAACGGTTAAACGAGCGCTTAAAGATATAAATGTCACCAATCTGTTAATCATTGTCAGCAATGGCGAGGAAGCACTTGAGTTCTTAAGAGATGGGAGGAATGAAAAACCCGGTATCATTCTTTTGGATTTAAATATGCCTAAGATGAACGGTATCGAATTTCTAAAAGCAGCTAAACAAGACAATTTGTTGAAAAGGATTCCCGTTGTAGTTTTGTCTACATCTAAACAAGATCAAGATAAAATCGCAAGTTTTAATTTGGGTGTCGCGGGCTATATGATTAAACCGGTTGACTATATACAGTTTGTTGATGTGATAAGGACGATTAATATGTACTGGACACTGAGTGAGTTACCAGAATGATCGTTATTTCTTGATGGTCTATAGTTCATTATAAATAAGAGAGAGCCTACAATGGACAGAGGACAAACGGCAAAGCAAAAATATAAGGGAAACATAAGAATTTTATTAGTTGAAGATGACAAGATTGACCAGATGGCTTTTAAGCGTCTTGTTAAAGATGAAAGCCTTTCATACGATTATGATATAGCTGGTTCTGTTTCAGAAGCTAGGGAAATTTTAGATCCTCAAAGGTTTGACATTGCGATTATGGATTACTCTCTTGGAGATGGCACAGCATTCGATATTTTCGATTTAGTAAAAGATATTCCAATTATTGTCGTCACCGGAAGGGGGGATGAAGGAATCGCCGTTAAGGCCATGAAGGCAGGCGCTTATGATTATCTGATAAAAGACCTGGAACGCAATTACCTGAAAGTTCTACCGATAACTGTAGAAAGTGCGATTAAGCGCAAGAGATCAGAGAAACAATTCAGAATGCTATCACATGCCGTTATGAGCATTAATGATAGTGTCTATATTACCGATATGGATGATAGGATCGTCTTTGTTAACAAAGCATTCTGCAAAACTTATGGATATGAGGAAGAAGATATTATTGGGAGAGATAGTCATGTCCTTTGGAAAGGAGCATCTATAAACGAAGAGGTAAAAAATATCTTTTCCCAAACTACTAAACACGACCAGAAAAGTGAGTTTTACCATAAGCGAAAGGATGGAAGTGAATTTCCGATTTCCCTTTCCATATCAGTTATCAAAAATGAAAATGGAAATGAAGTCGCTATCGTCGGAGTAGTCTCTGACATCACCGAGAGGAAGCGAGCAGAAGAAGTGCTGCGAGAGGCTTATGATGAGTTAGAAAGACGGGTTGAGAGCCGAACTGCCGAACTTTCAAAAGCCAATGCGCTCTTGATGCAAGAGAACACCGAACGCAAGCGGGCAGAAGCACTATTGGTCAGGCAGAAGGAGGAGATCGAAAAGGCCCACGCCCATCTTAGAGAGACAACCCAGATGCTGGTTCAGGCGGAGAAAATGAGCGCGGTGGGGACGATGGTTGCCGGTGTATCTCATGAACTCAATAATCCAATGATGGGTATACTTAATTTTATTCAGTATTGTCTCAAACACACCTCCAGGGAAGACAAAAGATACGGTGTCCTCCAGGATGCCGAGCATGAAACGAATCACTGTATTGACATTGTAAAGAATCTATTAACATTTTCACGTATGGAAAAAGAGGGACCGGAGACGCGTCAGGAAGAGATTTGTGCTGTGATTTTTGATCGAGTATTTAAGCTACTATCTTATCGCATTGAGAAACAAGGTGTTTTGATAATTCAGCATACTGCTGAGGAGACTCCCGCTGTCTGGATGAAAGTGAACAATATTCAACAGGTATTCTTAAATCTGATAATTAATGCCCTGGACGCTCTAAAGGATAGAGAGAGAAAGGAGATTCATATTGACATACAACGTGATGGAGAGTTTGTCCAAGTGACAGTTGCCGACACTGGTTGTGGGATTTCTCCAGAGAATATTGAAAAGATTTTCGATCCATTTTTCACAACGAAACCAGTTGGGGAGGGAACAGGGCTTGGCCTTTCTGTATGCCGCAGCATCATCAAGGAACATGGAGGAGAGATCGGTTGTGAGAGCAAGCCTGGGGCAGGGACAAAATTTAGGATTTTATTGCCAATAGACAGAAGAAAGGAAAAGGTTTTATGGTCAATATCGGTAGACAGAAGAAAAGAAGGGAGGGAAGAAAATGAGTAGGCGTATTTTAGTGATTGATGATGAAGATGCGGTAAGAAAGTCATTTATCCTAGCACTTGAGGATACAGATTATCAGGTGGAGACAGCAGAATCAGGTGAGAAAGGACTCAAGAAGATACAGACCAATAAATATGATTTAATCTTTCTTGACCTCAAGATGCCTGGGATGAATGGTGTTGAGACACTCAGAGAACTTAGGAAGATAGACAAAAGCGTGCCCATCTACATTGTGACAGCTTTTCACAAAGAGTTTTTTGATCAGCTCAAAGAGGCTGCAGAAGAGGGAATAGGCTTTGAGATTGTTAAAAAACCTCTTAGTAGTGAGCGAATTGTCTTGATTACAAGGGGTATTTTGAAAGGGCCACAATCACTTTAACAATGGAGGGGCTATGTACGAATTTAGACTTTATATTGCAGGACAAACACCGAACTCGATAAATATCATCAAGAATGTCAAGGCGTTTTTAGAAGATAGGTTTGAAGGTAAATATTGTCTCAATATTATAGATGTCCTTAAGAATCCGGAACTGGGCGAGTATGATGAGATTATCCTTACACCGACATTGATAAGGGTTTTTCCGCCGCCGATAAGAAAGGTCATCGGGGTTTTCGATGGTGATGAAAACGCACTGGAATTATTGTTATGCTAGAACCCACTCAAGATACCTATGTCATACAGTTCAATGACAACTCTGACCACACCACAGACAATACGATTTCCATTTTAACATTAAAGCGCACATCCACAGAACAGACAGTAGTTACCACCATGTCGGAAGAATTCACGCCCATATTTCCAGAGGGCACGATGGGCAATACTCGGCAATAGACCAAACAATAAGATTAGGGGCACCTTGCAACATGCCCCTACACTTGTAATAAAAATCACTTTTGAATTTAGCGATAATTATTTCGAGGCCGCGAGAACCTCATTTCGCGCTCGCGTAATTTTTAGCTATCTGATCCCAGTTAACCACGTTCCACCAGGCTGTAATGTAATCCGCACGGCGGTTTTGATATTTGAGATAGTAGGCGTGTTCCCAAACATCGAGACCGAGAACGGATTTTAAGCCGTCGGAGATGGAGTTATCCTGATTAGGAGTTGAAGTTATGGTCAGCTTGCCGCCTTTGTCCACGCAAAGCCAGGCCCAACCGCTTCCGAACCGACCTGCAGCGGCTTTGGAGAATTGATCCTTGAAGTTGGCAAAACTGCCAAAAGCAGAATTAATTACACCTGCAAGCTCGCCCTTGGGCTCACCCCCGCCGTTTGGACTCATCATGGGCCAAAACATGGTGTGGTTAAGATGGCCTCCGCCGTTGTTGCGAACGGCGGTGCGTATGTCTTCGGGGATGGCGTTTAGATTTTTTAACAGATCCTCAACGCTCTTGCCCTGGAGATCGGGATGTTTTTCTAAAGCAGCATTGAGGTTGTTTATGTAGGTCTGGTGATGCTTCGTATAATGAATCTCCATTGTGCGGGCGTCAATGTGCGGCTCAAGCGCATCGTAACCATAGGGTAATTTCGGTAGTTCGTGTGCCATAATGAACCTCCTATCGAGATTTTATTTTTTAATATAAAGAATGAAAACCAAACATAACCGTTAAGAGATTGTAAGTAAGGGATTTTATTAAAATTATAGCCTTCTAATTAGGGAGTGTCAAAGAGAATTGCTTCAAACCGCGATATATTATTTTGACAAAGGAGCCGTTTTGGTTTTATTATCTAAGTCTTATATTGAATCCCTCTGATTAACGTATGTCATTCTAAGTGAAGTACTATCACTCTGAGCATAGTGAAAGGTTTTTTACTCTTTCACTTTTATGAGATGTTTCGCCTCGCTCAGTATGGCAAACACCTAATAGGCCGAGAAAGAGGGTCGGGATTATGAAAGAAGATTTTATTATAGAACTTAAAGACGTTTATAAGTCGTTCAACTCAAAAGAAGTCCACACGGGCGTTACGCTCTCAATCAGAAGAGATGAAAACATAACTGTACTCGGCGGCAGCGGCTCAGGCAAAAGCGTTCTTCTTAAAGAGATTACGGGTCTTCTAAAACCCGATAGCGGACAGGTTATCATAGAAGGTGAAGACATCGTTCCGATGGATGAGAATAAACTCGTGCATGTAAGAAAAAAAATGGGGATGCTTTTTCAGGGAGCGGCTCTTTTTGACTCGCTCACCGTGTATGAGAACATAGCCTATCCGCTCAGAGAGCATTCAAAACACACCGAAAGTGAAGTAAAAGAGATAGTTTCAAGAAACCTTGAGCTTGTGGGGCTCCCGGGAATAGAGGATAAACTACCTTCGGATCTGAGCGGCGGCATGAAAAAGCGCGTCGGTCTTGCAAGAGCAATGGCTATGGAACCAAAGATTTTGCTCTACGATGAGCCTACAACAGGACTTGATCCACCAAACATAAGCAGAATTAATCACCTAATAAGAGAAATGCAGCAAAAGTTTGGAGTGACTGGAGTCATCATCACACACGATGTCACGAGCGCATTTGAGATTTCAGATAGAATCGCATTTCTCTACAAGGGGAAAATCATATTCGTAGGAACTGTAGAAGAGGCCAAGAATACGACGATTGAGGCTCTAAGCGATTTTATTCACGGCAGACTCGAAGACGATTAGAAGTAGTCTTATAGAGGGGATTATAAGAATATCCGATGATTTTATGTGATCGCGAGCGAAGGAGCAAATCAGCCCTTGACGAGTCTATCATTGAGCCAAAGAGGAGAATTGCAACATGCACAAGATTGAATTTAAAAAAAAGGAAATTGAGTGCAATTTTACATATATCTACAACGATGACCTCTCTTTAGTAATTGACGTTATCAGGCACTATAACAGAGTTGTCTTCAGGGGTTTTGCCGCCACAAGGGATGTAAAGCGTGATTTCTGTCAACTGCTTCCCTTCCCCAATCCAGACGAACTGCCCTTTTCCGGCAAATCGGGCGGAGATTGGATCAAAATGGATCTTGATAACAACAGGATTGAGGGAAGTTTCCAAGGCGAGTCACACGTTTCTTTTCAGTTATCGTTTTCAATAGAGAACTGCCTCTTTTGCTCTACGACACCGGATTGGATTCACAATATCGCGCTCTTAAAAAACCTCTACGGATTTACGGACCTAACCAAAGCCCTCTCTCTTCTACATGAGGATTTTCCTCTTGTTAAGTTCGACGGAGACGTAAATATTGGGGCGAAGAGCTATCATCTGAACGGGGCAAGAGGGGCAATAGCGCATCACTGGGGCTGGTCGTTTCCCGACTACGTATTTCTCATATGCAACGGTTTTGCCGACCCTGAAACGCTCCTTACACTGAGTTTTACTGATGCGACCACAAGGCCCGGCATAAACATAAAAGGAGGATACTTATATCTGCGCCACGATGGCAAAGAGACCAAGCTCGTAAGCCTTTTCAGGGTAACCTTATATATTTTCGGGAAGACGGCGGACTCTCTGTAATCGCAAGGTTTGATGAAGACAATCTGGTAAGGGTTAGTATTGACCACAGCAAGGGAGCAGCCTTTCCTCACGTTTTTAATACCGACTGCGTAACGGTTATGAACGCCGAATGTAAGGCTGAGGGCGTAGGCCAGGGCGATAAAGCCATCCTGGATGTTAAGGGCCCTGTTAACCTGATAAAGTAGGGGCAATCAGGTTGTAGAATTACTTATCATAAAACCTATCTTTTTGCTCCACACCTTCGACTTTTATTACCTTCCAGCCGGTTAATTTGGATTTCTTTAAAGTAACTGTAAGGTTTTTGGGAGAATCCTCGCTTCCTAAAATTGCAAAAGCAGTACCGGAACTTATCCCTGAGATATACGTATCAAAATTCGCGACCGCCCGTTTCTTCCCCTCTTCGGTTTCGTTCATTGATACCTTTAAATCAGAGTACTTACCGTCAAAGCTGTCAAACCTGCCGAAGAGGTTCTTTACAACGTTTTTTACCACAGGGTATGTTGTGCCGTAGTCGTCTCTATATTCTATTGAGAAATGTCCCATCACGCCATCTAAATCCTTTTTCTTTCCGGCCTCCATAACATCGTGAATCACGGCTTCTATTTCTCGACTATCATCTCTTGAAGGGAGAAAGAAATACACCAAAATTGCGATTACAATTATAAGAACGATATACTTTTTCATATCCCGAGGTTTAATATACCAGTTCCTTATCTTTATCTAAGAATGTTCTGATTCGAATCCGTTTTCCGTCTGTAAGAACAGTGATCGCGCCCTGCGTGTCGGTTTGAAAAACATCCGGCGTTTTCTTGCCATAATCGTTTATTCTCATCGGGTGATGTGGTTTATTAGAATTCTGGAAGCCGGAATTTGTTACGATAACCCTTGGGGAAACCGTCGCTACAAAGTCCGCAACATTCTTCTGTCCCTCAAAAAATCTGGGCATGTAGAGCACGCCGCTTCCGATTCTATCTTTATAGACTTCGATAAGCTCAGCCTGCACCCTCTCTTCTGCTATTCTCTCTCCAAAGAGAAAGCCCGCGTTTTTGAAAGCTAATTTTCCTATAAGCAGATAGGGTTTTGATGAATCCCCAGCCGTGAATTCTCCTCTCGGTTTTAGAAACTCGATTTGAACCCCTTCCACATCGAGAGTTTCCACTTCGTCCAATATATTTTTCCAGCTAATATTTTTATCCTTAATTATCCCCCAAATCTCGCCGTCGAGTTTCTCTCCGTTTGTCCAGAGCCTCTCTACTCTAAATTTCTGTATTATGCTTTTGACGCCTTCCAAATGATCTCTATCGAGGGAGGTTGAGATCAGGTAATTAATCTTTGTAACACCTGATTTAAGAAGAAACGGGGAAACGACCCTTTCTTCTATGTAGCCGCCTCCATCGCGATATGAAAATCCTCCATCAAAGAGAACGGTTTTGTTTTCGGAGAGGCGTATGAAGATTATATTCCTATTTCCGGCATCAAGGAAATCCGCTTCCAGTAATCCCTTTTTTGGATTGCTCAATATACCGTGAGATGAGATGAGAAAAAATCCCGGAATGAGAAAAGGAAGAAAAAATCTGAGCCTGGAATATATCTTCCGAAAGAGAAGGGCCGCCACCGTAATCCCGTAGAACACCCAGCTTACGCTGCTCAGAGATGGCACAGTTAGAGAAGAGAGAGGAATTTTTAAAACTGACTGTTTCCCCAGAGAAATAATTTAGTAAGAAAAACATCCGCGTAAAGAAAGGGCATCGCAATTATTTTAGAAGTCAGAAAGGCTAAAAAAGAAAGAAGCCCAAGAGGAACTATCAAAAATTCGGAAAAGGGGACAAGAATGAGGTTTGCGGGGATAGATACGAGAGAGGATTCCAAAAGAGGTTATTATAAATGGCAGAGTGGCGGCTGATGCGGCAATGGTGGTTTTTATGCTTGATGAGAGTTTATCTTTAAACGTGTTTAGCTTGAGGGGATAGAACCTATTCATGGTGAGGATTCCGAGAACCGAAGCGAAGGAGAGTTGAGATGAGAGTTCAAAAAGCGCCCACGGATGCCAGAGGAGAATAATGAAAGCCGAAACGGCAAGCGTATTTAATTTATTTTCCCCTCTGCCTATAGCTATCGAGACTAAGTAAACCGCAGCCATTATAAACGCCCGCACCACAGGCGTGGCGAATCCTGCAAGCGCCGTGTATATGAAAACGGGAATGATCGCGATGGCGGCTGTGAGTCTTGGCACCTGAAACCTAAGAAGAAGGAGTTCAGAGCGTTTTAGAATCCATTTAATCGTGATGTAAAAAACGAGCACAACCGCCGCTACGGGGAGTCCTGAGATTGAAAGAATGTGGTTGATTCCAGATTCGGAAAATTGATTTCTTAACTCAGAAGGCACTGCTCCTTGATCTCCAATTGTCATGGCGTTTAGTATTTCGCTTTGGGGAAAAGGGGATTTCTCTCTTATAAAATTTCCAAACTTCACCCTGAGCCTGTCTATCGCATGGAGAAAGGAATTCGAGGACTCATCTTTCCCAAACGATATAATCTATTCCTTTCCCTGAATAAACCCGGTAGCGTAAATCCCCTCTCTTTCGTAGTAGCGCTTGATGTCGAAACTGCCGGGATTTTGAAAACTCCTTGGAGCTCTGAGCTTTGTATGGAGCACCCTCACCCTATCCCCATCTGCAAGCCCCCAGATTCTCTCCTCAGTGGATATAATTACCTTTCCCGACGCCCGCCCCTCTTTTTCCTTCCAGAAAAACGGTCTGAACATCAATAAATAATCTTGATCCTTTTTCCCTACTCTCCGGGGATTCAAATAGAACTCCTTCAATATCGAGTTCCTTTCCCGTAAAGTGAGAGATGTGATTTTCTGGAAGGTTCGGCCTTGCCGAAAATAGAATTCCGATTGGGATGAATATTAAGAAGCGGAATCTAGGTTTAAAAAGAGATAGGACCCCGAAAATGGGAGAGAGAAGTGCAATCAGTATCCATTTATTCCCAGCCCATTCAGCAATCAGTATTCCTGAGATAAACCCAAAGAGCGGAGCGAGAATTTTGTATTTTAGGAGAAAGAAATCCATTTTAATCAGCTCATGGCTAAATAGTCGCCTTTTTCACAAGAGCCACCGCATAAGCCGCTATTCCTTCGCCCCTGCCGGTAAAGCCCATGCTGTCTGTTGTTGTTGCTTTTATACCCAGAGAATCCTCAGAAACTTGAATTACGGAAGAGAGTTTTTTTTTCATCTGAGAGATGTACGCAGAGAGCTTCGGCCTTTCACACACTACCGTGCTATCAATGTTTTCAATTTTGAAATCTCTGGAATTTGATAGCGCTCTTACCTGTTCGAGAAGAACGAGACTCGACACCCCCTTGTATCTGGAGTCGCTGTCCGGAAAATGACTTCCAATATCATTTTCTCCAATTGCCCCCAGTATGGCGTCGCATATCGCGTGCGTGAGAACGTCAGCATCCGAATGCCCTTCTAAACCAAGCTCAAATGGAATCTCTACCCCTCCAAGAACGAGTTTTCGTCCTCTTGAGAATCTATGTGCGTCAAATCCGATGCCTACTCGGTACAATGTGCATCCTCAATTACAATATGCCGCAAGGTAATCCGTTGCCCGCTACTATAGAAAAGCGACAGCGGCAAAGCAATTTCAAAAATGGGATTACTCCCATTCGTTCCCAATGACAGATGGTGGCTAAAAATCACGACCATAGCCTCCGGCTTTCAAAGCCAACTCTGCCAAGAGCAAATCCTCTTCGGTAGTGATTTTTATGTTCATTTGAGAGCCTCGAATAAGTTTCACCCGTATGCCAAGCCTCTCAACCAGCGATGACTCATCTGTACCGAGAAATTCATCCTCTTCGCTCATTTTATAAGCCCTCTTTAGAACATCGTACCGAAAAGCCTGTGGCGTCTGGGCAAGCCAGAGAGACTCACGCGGCAGAGTCCTTTGAATGTAGCCCTCGGAGGATTCTTTTACCGTGTCTTTTACCGGGGTGGCGACAATCGCTCCACCCGATTTTAAAGCCTCTTTTATAGACTCTTCAATCATGTCAACCGTTACAAACGGCCGCACTCCGTCGTGGACTATGACTATATCGGTTTTATTTGAGATTGAACTAAATCCCCTTTTTACAGAGTGCTGTCTTTCTTCACCGCCGGGGATAACCTCTTTAATCTTTTTAAATTGAAATTTCTTCACTATCTCTTCACGACAGTGCCCAATCGAATCTTCGGAGACGACGAGTATGATTTCTCCCACCGACGGAGATTCCTCAAATCTCTCAATTGAATAGACAATAACCGGCTTTCCACCGAGGGGCTGAAACTGCTTCCTCTTGCCCACGCTAAATCTTTTGCCCCATCCGGCTGCGGCTATTATTGCGGCGGCTTTCACCTTAACCATGTATAGATATTTAGCCACGAATATAAGAAATCAGGATACGGGAGCCAGGGATCAGAAGTATTTCCCTGTATTCTGAATTCTGTCTCCTGTATTCTTCTTTCACTTGTATCAATTCAGGCTCAATTGTTCTCTCAGCCACCAAAGCCAGAGATCATGCCCTCTTCCTTAACCCTTGAGAATATCATTCTTCCCGTAGGGGTTTGAAGTACGCTTGTTATGGAAACCTCGATTTCTCTTCCCACGTACCTCTTAGCATCGTCTACAACGACCATAGTTCCGTCTTCAAGATAACCCACGCCCTGGTTTTCCTCCTTGCCCTCTTTGACGACGCGTATGTTTATTGTCTCGCCCGGAAGCACTACGGGTCTGAGCGCGCTTGAAAGCTGATTGAGGTTGAGCACCTTGACGCCGTGAAGCCCCGCGACTTTGTTCAGATTGAAATCGTTCGTTACAATAGTCCCTTTGATGTTCTTTGCAAGCTCTACGAGCTTTAAATCCGCCTCTCTTACCTTTGGAAAATCGTGGCTTGTAATTTTAATTACAATCTTGGGAATCTCCTGCATCCGCTTTAGCACATCGAGTCCCCTTCTTCCTCTCACCCTCTTAATTGGATCAATGGAGTCCGCTATGTATTGAAGCTCTTTAATTATGAACTTGGGCACAATTATAAGCCCCTCAATAAACCCAACCTCAGCAACATCTGCGATTCTTCCGTCTATAATGACGCTTGTGTCGAGTATCTTGGGGCTTCCGAAGTAACTCTTCGCGAAAGATTTTTTTCCTGCCTGGTCGGATTCCCGGCCCTTCTTCACTCCCACCTTTATTCCGAGATAGAAAAGCCAAAGAAAAACTATAATAAGAGTGTACGGAGTAATATGCGGAATCCTCAGACCCTCAATGAATTCTCTAAACGCAAAAAAAGTAAGCGAAGCAACACCTGCTCCTATTGCGCCTCCGAGTATTGACTTCGGGGTAAATTGATCAATCTTGGGTTCAAGCCCCCATAAAACTCCAAATGCTACAGCGCCGAATATAACTCCAACAGCGGCTGCCATGACGATAATAAGGCTATCCGCGTAATATGGGCTGTATAGATATGTAACCCCGAAGCCCAGCGCTACCGCTAGGATTAAGAAAAGAATTTTAAGCTTCATTTCTTCCTCACCCCTTTTCCCACCCCTTTCTGCCCGTGAGTAAAGCTAAGTATAAGTTATAATAGGCGTGTTTACAAGCTCCTAAGTGGCTCTTTTTGCTCTACTTTTACGTAATGCGAATTAGGCGTAATCCTATACGAGTTTTAAACCAAAAACTAATTCCAACCTGATAAAAGCCCCTTCGGGTTATTGTAAATTTTACAAGTATGATATAATTTTAAGTGTCTAATTTATTGAAAGGGTAATAGTGTAGGGTAGTTCGCAAACCACCCCTACAAATCTCAGCTGGCTACTCGATTGAATTTTTAAGACCGTATCAAAATGAAAGAGGACATTCAAAAAGCAGTTTCTGAGTCCATAGAGGCTATAGAAAGTAGAGGTTTTGTATTCTCCCCTGTAGAAGTTTCAATTACAGTCCCTAAAAAAAGGGAATTCGGAGATTTCTCAACGAATATTGCCCTTGTCCTTGGAGGTGAGATAAAGAAAAGCCCCCGCGAAGTCGCGAAACTTATCATCGAAAATATACCAAAAGAGAGAAAGAGCCTATTCAAAAAGATAGAGATTGCGGGTCCCGGCTTTATAAACTTTTTCATAGAAGAAGAAGCAATTGCAACCAAACTTATGGAAATAGAAAGGCTTGGGGAAAATTTTGGAAACTCCGATATAGGAAACAGAGAAAGGGTGCTCGTTGAGTTCGTAAGCGCAAACCCGACAGGATACCTCCATCTGGGTCATGCAAGAAACGCCGCCGTAGGAGACGCGATTTCAGAGGTTCTAAAGGCCACGGGTTTTGACGTTAGGAGAGAGTTCTATATAAATGATGCGGGAAGGCAGATGGAGCTTCTTGGGCTTTCCGTTTATAGAAAATACGAGGAGCTTTTTGGAATTAAGAAAGAGATGCCCGAAGATGGGTATTATGGAGAATACATAAAGGAGATTGCCGGAGAGATTAAAGATAAAAGGGAGGATGAGCTTCTTGGAGAGGCTCGTGAGGAAGAGGCCCTTTCTTATTGCAGGGAATACGCTAAGAGTAGGCTTCTCGACGAAATAAAGAAGGATTTAGATGACCTTGGCGTGACCTTTGACAATTGGTACAGCGAATGGGAAGAACTATACAGACCTCTTCCGGAACTTGAGGGCAAAAATAGAATCGATTGTATAAAAAATGAACTCGGAATGCGGCATGCCCTCGAAGAAAAAGACGGGGCGCTCTGGTTTCGGGCCTCCCGATTTGGAGATTCTCAGGATTGGGTACTTGTAAAAAGAGACGGAAGTTTCACCTATTTTTTCTCGGACATCACATATCACTACGATAAAATCCGGAGGGGATTTAAAAGGCTTATAAATGTGTGGGGAGCAGACCACCACGGACACATTGCGCGTCTCAAGGCCGCTCTCAGGGCACTTGGGTTTGATGACTCCCGACTCGAAGTAATTTTAATCCAATTTGTGAGACTCATAAGAGAAGGACGGGAAGTCTCTATGTCAAAGCGCGCGGGAAGCTACGTCACAATGCGCGAAGTTATGGAAGAAGTCGGGCGTGATGTGATGAGGTTTTTTCTACTAATGCGAAGCTCAGATGCCCATTTAGACTTCGATCTGGATCTGGCAAAAAGGGAATCGAACGAAAACCCCGTCTATTATATCCAGTACGCTCATGCGAGGATTGGAAGCATATTTGAAAAAGCCAGGGAAAGAGGAGTGTTTCCCTCAAAGGAGTGTTTAAATCTCTTGAATCTCCCTGAAGAGGTTAAGATTATAAAAAAACTCCTGCTCTTCCCCGAAGTGGTAAGGGAAAGCGCCTTATCGCTTTCGCCTCATAGAGTGGCGTTTTACCTGCAAGACATCGCTTCAGATTTTCATATTTACTATAATAAAAATAGGATCCTCGGCGATGACCAGAATCTCAGCCGCGCCCGGCTTTATTTTATTGATTGTATCAGAACGGTTATAAGAAACGGACTTAGACTGCTTGGAGTTTCTGCGCCCCAGAGGATGTAACAGATGAGTGATAGAAATAATAATTCGAGCAACCGTCAAGTTGTGTATCTATTCCTTGGGTTTTTGATTTTATTTATCTTTGCATTTAGTCTGGGGGTAGTTGTAGGAAAGGGGCTTGGCGGGTCTCAATCCTGGATAGCTAAAAAAGGAGAATCCCCGAAAAATTTATCCGAGTTTAAAGAGCCTGAGAAAACGCCTGAGGCAATCACCAAAGAGAAACCGATTGCTGAGCAAACCCCGGCTCTCGTTGAAGAAGGGAAAGGAGAATCAGAAACAACAAAGGTTGGCGAAGAAAAAAAGTTATCCCCCTCACCGGCGTCTGAGAGCATAAAAACAGAGGCTAAGAAAGCCGTCAAAAAGGATATAGCGGTTGCCCCCGCAGGCGAAACACAGGGAAAATACACGGTTCAAATAGGGTCATCTCAAAAAGAAGAAGAGGCGAAAAAAATCGTAAAGAGTTTGATATCTAAAGGATACCCTGCGTTTATAAAAGTGGCCGAGATTCCCGGAAAAGGAACCTGGTATAGAATAAGAATAGGAACGTTTAAAACCAGAGAGGAGGCTGAGCTTTACAGAGACAATCTAAAAAAGGATGATCCTGATATAAAATCGGTGCTTGTTAAGGTGAATGATTGAGAAAACCGGCACCATCTATACTAATCCTGATTCTACTTCTTCCCCTGGCCGCCTTTGCAGAAGGGAAAGTTTCATCCAGCTTTGAGACAGACTGGGGAATCTATGTCGTTGTCTTCGATGTCCCTCAGGGCAAGGTCACAGTGAACCTGCCCGATGACATAAGCGCAGGCGATGCCGTTTCGGGCACAGTAATGGCGGAGCCAAGGTATCAGACCAAAGAAGAGCAGCGCGGGAACGCAGATGAGTTGAACAGGTACTTGGCTGAAATAGGAAAAGGGAGCACACCCGTGATTGAGAGGGTGATCAAATGGACTGTTCCTGCCGCCTTGAGCCGCGAGCCGATCTACCTTGTTCTCAGAGATAAAAATGGAGAGGAAGTAGCCAGAGCTCAAATTCCAATTCAGATTGCACCTCCTGTTGAGAGACCCGCGACCTCTTCTCCAGAGAATTATCAATTCCCAGTAATTGGACAGGCGGGAAAACCTATCTGGATTACGGGACCGTTTGATGGGAACTTCGATACCACAGCGATCAAGATCGGTGGTCGAGAAGCCAGACTTATCGCCGAGTCGCCGAGAAAGCTCGTTGTCGAAAGCTCCAGGGAAGTCGTGGGACCCACGGAGATAGAACTCAAAGAAGGAAATCTGGTAGCAAAGCGAAATTTCAACAATCTTCGTGTAGTAAAAGTCAATCAAGAAGGAACCGCAGAAGAGGAATCTTTAGTCGAGCAAACTCCCTCACCGGTTAATAAGAGGATAGAAGAGAAATCAGAACTGAAAAAAGCAAAAACTGAGGAAGGTGAAAATCCGCTTCCATCCCCTACGCCGCTCGCCGAGAAACCTGTAAAAGCAGATATTGAGGAGAAAAAAGCCACGAAGGGGAATACAGAAACCATGCCTCCAACCGAGCCGGGGAGAAAATACACGATTCAGATAGGATCGTTCAAAACAGAAGAAGAAGCGAAAGAGACCGCAGAGGGCTTAATATCTAAGGGATACCCGGCCTTTGTAACAACTGCACAGATTTCTGGAAAAGGCACCTGGCATAGAGTAAGAATAGGAACGTTTAAAACTATAAAAGAAGCCAAAATCTACAGAGATAAATTAAAAAGCCTGGAGCCATCAATGGAATCGACTTTTATTACAGTGAATAATTGATAAACCTACACCACTCGCAATTATAAAAAAGCCGATTTAATTTCTCTATTTTTACGCTAAAATTCAATTATACTAATAGGCAAAAATCTGAAAGGAGTTTGTAATGTCTACCCCTGATGAGGTGTTAGATAGGGCTAAGGGCAGAAAGGGGCCATCCGCGTCAAAACTCCTGGGGCGCGAGATTAAGACCTGGTGGATACTCATCATGCGCCCGATTGAAGACTACCTGATTGAGAAAAAGGTACACCCGAACATCCTTACGGTTACCTCTTTGATAGTTTCCGCCATTGCGGGACTTTTATTTCATCTGGGGTGGATTTTTATTGCTGGAATAATTCTCCTTGCTGGCTCAAACTTTGATATGCTTGACGGCCGCGTCGCAAGAGCGCAGGGGCTAAGCAGCGAATATGGGGCATTTTTTGATTCCTGTCTGGACAGATTCGCCGAAATATTTATCTACTTGGGACTGCTTAGCTACTTTCATGGAACCCTATTTTCGTATGTCATCTTCCTCATTCTCGGTGCAACAACAATGGTAAGCTACACAAGAGCAAGAGCAGAGAGCTTGGGGGTTGATTGCGAAGTGGGAATGATGCAGAGAACAGAGAGAATAGTATATCTGGGCGCCTTTTCCGTATTTAACCTCTTTGGCAACTTGATAACATCCGCGCTTGGCCTGAGACCAGAAGACTACCTGCTTAAACTCGCTCTGGCTATAATCCTAATATTTTCCTCTTACACCGCTGTTGAAAGGATGATTCATGTGACAAAGAGATTGAAGGAAAGAGAGAGCAGAAGAATCAAAGAAGCCGGCGATGAAACGCCGCGTGAGGGTTAATCACTCGTCTCCGGTCGCTTGAAAACTAGTACCATTTAATATCAAAGGCTCTAGACTAGAATAATTTTATAATCTGAAGTATTTTTTTGTAAATATTACGCCGCTCATTATACCGAAATTCACATTCTTTAAGATGTAGATAAAAGTCTTTAGCTCTGATCCCAT
>JBLNAE010000311.1:0-11761 GCA_050259195.1 Ignavibacteriales bacterium | reverse complement strand
GGCTTTGAAGGAATACATAGAAAATCGTGACAAGGTAGGAAGTCTTTGTGGTTTCCCTTGGATTAAGAGACAGGTGGAGGAGATGTGTTTAACCACTTAATCCTTGGAATTGGTATGAGAGATATAGGAGCAGGCTGTTCGCCCAAATCCGGCAAAGGGCGTACACAGTACGCCCCTACAAACGAAATCGGTATAATTTGAATTGAGAGAGCCTGTCTAAGGGATTGACACCGCTCAGATAAAAAATCGGTTTATTCGGTTTTCTCTGGAGACTCAGGGGCAGCCTCTTGCGGAGCTTCTTTGGGCTTTTCCTCTTCCGCTCCAACCAGTCCAAGCTCCTCAGCGGACTCTTTTTTACTGCTCTTGGCTTCTACCGCCTCTTTAGCCGTTACCCGCTCTTTCGGGGTGGTTTTTGGTTTTTTCTTACGTTTAGTCTGAAACGTTTCTTCTACAAGCTCAATCATAGAGATTGGCGCATTGTCGCCGCGCCTTGCGCCGAGCTTTATAATCCTTGTGTATCCGCCGGGACGATTTTCATACTTTTGGGCAATTTCATCAAATAATTTTTTTAGAGTTTCTTTATCCCTGATGATTGAAGCGGCCTGCCTTCTTACATGAAGCGTTCCCCGTTTGGCCAGAGTTATTAATTTTTCAGCAATTCTCCTTAGCTCTTTGGCCCTAGTGTCGGTCGTTTGAATCCTTCCGAGGCGCAGAAAATCCGTAACCATGTTGCGGAATAAAGCGTCTCTGTGTTTCGTGACAACTCCGAGCTTCCTTCCAATTCTTCTATGTCGCATCTAGCACAGCCTCCGACAAAATTAGTGTAGGGGTAATTCATGAAAATGCGGGTGGGGTACCCGTCGGGATTCCCAGTGTAAACTGGGTGACGGGGGCAGCCGTTAATAAACGACTGCTCCCATGCAAGCCTCAGTGAGGCTTATACACATGGGCACCCTGGCCGGACATTTCGGCGAAGCCAATTGCCCTCTCCAAGATCAATACGAAACCCTTCTCTCTTTTGGTCGCTTCGATTTCTCAGCTTCAAACACCTCTTTATTAATCTTCATTCCGAGGCCGAGGCCATGCTCAGAGAGTTTGTCCTTTATCTCTACGAGGGAGCGTTTGCCAAAGTTTTCGAGATTTAAAAGCTCCTCTTCGGTTTTCTGAATCAAATCCCCCGTGTATTCAACGTTGGCTTTTCTTAGACAATTTAAAGACCTCGCTGAAAGGTCTAAATCCTCAAGCGTCATAAAAAGGACGTCCTCCGTCCCCATTATTTCCTTTTTCTCCTCGGTCTCGACTCTGGCATCCACTTCTTTTTCGTCAAAATTAATAAACACCGTAAGCTGCTCCTTTAAAATTTTCGCTCCATACGCAAGGGCGTCTTCAGGAAGAATTATACCGTTTGTCCATATCTCAAGCGTAAGCCTTTCATAGTCCGTGCGTCTGCCAACCCTCGCATTTGTAACCATATAATTCACTTTCTTTACAGGGGAAAAAAGCGCATCAATTAGAATGACGCCTATAGCGTTTCGCGCATCTCCGCGTCTCTCCACCGGCTCATAACCGCGCCCCATTTCAACTGTCATTTCCATCTCAAGCCTTGCTCCTTCAGAGAGTGTGGCTATGTGATGATCAGTATTTAAGATTTCAACCTGATGTCCGGTGGAAATGTCGCCCGCTTTGACATCGCACTCCCCCGCAGCACTGACCCTCAGCACCTGCGGCTCATATGTGTGCATTTTGAGTTCAATCCCTTTGAGATTTAAAACAATCTCCGTAACATCCTCTTTGACACCAGTAATAGTAGAGAATTCATGAAGCACGCCCTCAATCTTAACCGAAGTAATGGCGGAACCTTGAATAGAAGAAAGAAGCACCCTTCTCAGGGCATTTCCTAGGGTAATTCCGTATCCGCGCTCAAGCGGCTCGCATACGAATTTCCCATAGGTTAGAGTAGAGGTCTTTTCATCCCGCTCAAGCCTCTTTGATTTTATAAGATCATGCCAATTTGTCTGAAAATCCTTCACCTTGCCTCCCTCCCTTTTTTAGTCTTTAGGCGTTAGTATAAGCAATAGAAAAATCTCTCTTTTAGGGTGAATACAAGATTCACCCCTACAATGGTTAGACTAAACTCTTGAATAGAATTCCACTATTAGCTGCTCTTCAATCGGGACCGTAACGTCCTCTCTGACAGGAAGCCTTTTTACAGTTCCTCTATAGTTTTCCCTGTCGAGTTCAAGCCACTCGGGAAGCCCTCTCCTTGAGAGAAGTTCAAAGGACTGGTTTATCCTATCCAGCTTGCGGCTCTCCAGGGCTACCTCAACAACGTCGCCTGTCTTGACCTCGTAAGAAGGAATATCCACTTTCCTGCCGTTTATGAGTATGTGCCTATAGCGCACCATCTGACGTGCCTCTTTTCTTGAGCTTCCGAAGCCAAGACGATACGCCACGTTATCAAGCCTCCTCTCAAGAGAAGAGATAAGAACCTGACCCGTGACACCCTTAACACGGGAGGCCTTTTGAAAGTATATTCTAAACTGGTTCTCGGTAAGCCCGTAGATGCGTTTTACCTTCTGCTTCTCTCTGAGTCTTATTCCAAACTCTGAAAACTTATGACGAGCCAGACCATGCTCTCCCGGAGCCTTGTCGGGCCGCTTCTCAAGGGTGCACTTGGCGTAGCACTTCTCTCCCTTTAAAAAAAGCTTCACACCCTCTCTTCTACAAATCCTGCAAACAGCCTCTGTGTATTTTGCCAATTCTCAGATGACCCCCTTTTTGCAACTACTTATCAATCATGCTATACCCTTCTTCTTCCTGATGGTCTGCAACCGTTATGAGGAATCGGAGTAACGTCCCGAATCATTATTATCCTGAGTCCCGCAGACTGAAGAGACCTTATCGCAGGCTCTCTTCCAGGACCAGGCCCCTTGACGTAAACCGCGATGCTTTTCATTCCGTGGTCCATCGCCTTCTTTGCAGCATCTTCAGCGGCAATTTGAGCGGCAAACGGGGTTCCTTTTCTCGTTCCCTTGAATCCCTTCATCCCCCCGCTCGAAGCGGCAAGAACATTTCCTTGATTGTCGCTGATTGTTATTATGGTGTTATTGAACGTGGCCTGAATGTGAGCCACTCCCTGATCCGCAAACTTTTTACCCTTTTTAGCCGTCTTTTTCTTAGCCAAATGTCATACCTCCGAATTAACCCTTAACCTTTTTCTTTTTCGTAATCGCCGTGGCTTTAGGTCCTTTTCTGGTTCTGGCATTAGAGCGCGTCCTCTGCCCACGGGCCGGAAGATTCAGGCGATGTCTCATCCCTCTATAGCAACCGATCTCGATTAAGCGCCTGATGTTTGTCTGAACCTCTCTTTTCAGTTCGCCCTCAACCGTGTAATCCGTTTCAATTATATCCCTGATTTTAGCAACTTCCTGTTCGGTTAACTCCCCCGAACGCTTGTTTAAATCAACCTCCGCCTGAGAGAGAATCTTCTTAGACGTCGGATGACCAATTCCATAAATGTATGTAAGACCTATTTCAATCCTTTTATTTGGTGGAATATCCACGCCTGCTATTCTCGGCATCCTTACTTTCTCCTGCTTTTATTTTGCTTATGTCCATTCTGCCTTGACCAATACTGACTATTCAATTCCTAGCCTTGTTTTTGCTTATGCTTTCTGTTTTCACATATTATACGAACGGTGCCACGCCTTTTTATAATCTTGCACTTATCGCAAATCTTCTTCACCGAAGCTCTTACTTTCAATTCTTAATCCCTCCATTATCCCTGCATGAACAACATGAGTTAGCGATGAATACACACAAATAAAAGTGCAAAGTAAGGATACAGAATACAGAAATCAGGATATAGGGGAATACTTCTGACTTCTAGCTCCTGTATTCTGTATCCTGTATTCCATATTCTTCTGTTCCTGTATATTCGTGTTCATTCGTATCTGAATATTTTTCTCCGTTTCTTCCGCTCATCTCTATCTCTTCAGTCTGTATGTAATTCTCCCTTTGGTTAGATCATAAGGGGAAAGCTCCACTTTCACTTTATCGCCCGGAAGAATTCGGATGAAATGGGTTCTCATCTTTCCAGAGACATAAGCGAGTATCTTATGGCCACCCTCAATCTCTACTCTGAACATCGCATTAGGAAGCGCCTCAATCACAGTGCCCTCGAATTCTATTCTTTCCTCTTTTGCCATAACTCCTCTATAAAGTTAAGATCCTGGGACCCTCTTCAAGAATTGCAACCGTATGCTCAAAGTGCGCAGAAAGGGTGCCGTCCACGGTGACAGCAGTCCAGCCATCGCTTAATACTCGAACATCTGGTCTCCCAACGTTCACCATAGGCTCAATCGCTATTACCATTCCGGCCTTTAATTTAATCCCCTTTCCCCAGTTTCCATTCTCAGGAACGAAATTAGGGACCTGAGGGTCTTCATGTAATTTCCTTCCAATCCCATGCCCGACGAACGCCCTGACAACTGAAAACCCCTCATTGTCAACGCAACTCTGAATGGCGCGAGATATATCAAAGAGCCTGTTACCAGGACGCGCCATCTCGATTCCTTTGTAAAGAGAATCTCTTGTGACTCGAAGAAGTCTCTCAGCAAGCGCCGATGCTTTGCCTACCGGAACTGTGATTGCCGAATCTCCATAGAACCCGTCAAGGTATGCGCCGAAATCCAAGCTTAGAATGTCGCCGTCCTTTAGAATCTTATTTCTTGACGGAATTCCATGAACAACCTCGTCGTTTATAGCAAAACACACAGACGCCGGATATCCTCGATATCCTTTAAAAGCCGGTGTAGCACCCTCTCTTCGGGACAGTTCCTCGGCGATTCTATCCAGGTCCCAGGTTGAAACTCCAGCTTTAGCTTCCTCTTTAAGCCTCTCAAGAACGCCCACCACCACCTGAGAGGCGGCGCGCATCTTATCTATTTCCTCCGCGCTCTTTAGAAAAATCATCTATTAACCAACGGTCTTTAGGATTTTTTCAATTCTCTCGAATACATCCTCGATCGTGCCTACACCGTCAACCCTATTTAAGATTCCCGATTTTTTGTAGTACTCCTTTAGCGGTTCAGTTTGTCTCCGGTAAACTTTAAGCCGCGTCCTCACTACGTCCTCACTGTCGTCATCTCTCGTGTATAGCGCTCCCCCGCACTTATTGCAATAGCCCATATTCGTAGGCGGGTCGTAAATAATATGATACATGGCTCCGCATTTTTCGCAAACGCGCCTGCCGTTTATTCTTTTCACTATTTCTTCATCGTCCATCTCAATCGAGAATACCCTATCAATCCCGAGGCGCTCGTTGCCGAGCATCCTATCCAGAGCCTCTGCTTGAGGGATAGTCCTTGGGAATCCGTCAAGCAGAAATCCGCCTCTTGAATCCGGCTTTACAATCCTGTCTTTTATTATCCCAATCACAACACTATCCGGCACAAGCTCGCCTTTATCCATATACGACTTTGCAAGCCTTCCGAGCTCAGTGCCCTCTTTTACTGATGCTCTCAATATATCCCCGGTCGAGATATGGGGGATGCCATGCTTTGCAGAAATCTGAGCGGCTTGAGTGCCTTTTCCTGCTCCCGGAGGTCCGAAAATTATCAGGTTCATCCAAATCCCTCTAAAAGTCTATACTCCATACCTTCTGGGTCCCTTCATTCCGCGCTTTCTTATAAACCCCTCATAGCTATGGGTAATGAGGAATGACTCGATCTGCTGCACCGTGTCAAGAGTGACCCCTACGACTATAAGAAGCGAGGTCCCACCAAAGTAGAAAGGAACGTTGAATGTCGCTCCTTGAAGAATCGTGGGGAGCACGCACACCGCAGCAACGTAGATTGCTCCAATGAAAGTAATTCTTCCGAGGATTTTTTCAATATACTCAGCAGTTTTCTTTCCCGGCCTGATTCCAGGAATAAATCCGCCGTTTTTTCTAAGGTTATCCGCAAGGTCGTCTGGGTTATATATAACAGCAGTGTAGAAGTAGGCAAAAAATATAATAAGCCCGGCGTAAATAAAATTGTGGAGCACCCCTCTTTGAAGCAATGAATCCGATATGGTTCTCAATATAGGAACATTGACAAAGCTGAGAATCGTCGCCGGAAAGACCAGGAGCGAAGAGGCAAAAATGGGAGGAATAACGCCTGCGGTATTTACCTTAAGCGGGAGATGAGACGACTGCCCACCATAGACCTTCCTTCCCACCACGCGCCTCGGATATTGAACGGGAATTTTTCTATATGCCCGCTCAGCGTAAACTATCACGCCTACAACCAAAATCATAAACGCAACAAGCAGAATGAAGCCAAAAACAGTCAACTCCCCGGTTTCTATTAACCTGATTGAATCCCTGACGGCGGCAGGCATCCTTGTAATAATTGAAACGGCAATGATGAGGGATATGCCGTTTCCTATCCCCCGTTCAGAAATCTGCTCGCCTATCCACATAATAAAAAGAGACCCGGCCGTAAGCGTCAGGACGGTCATAAATCTAAACATCCATCCCGGTTCTCTCACGACAGATACACCTGAGCCAAGCCCTCCTTCAAGCGTAATAGCAAGCATAAGCCCCTGAACAATACAGATAAGGATCGTGCCGTACCGAGAATACTGATTGATCTTTCTTCTTCCCGCCTCACCCTCTTTCTGCATGGCTTCGAGTGTAGGAAAGGCCTTTACAAGAAGAGACATAATAATTGAGGAGGTGATATAGGGCATTACACCCAATGCAAATATAGAAGCCCGCCCAAGGGCACCGCCTGAAAAGAGGTTCAGCACATCGAATATTGTACCTTTGGTCTGCTCAAAAATCCTCAACAGCTGCTCCGGGTCTATTCCGGGCGTTGGAATGAATACTCCAAGCCTATAGACAATGAGCAACAATAGAGTAAAGAGCAGCCTCTTATTAAGTTCAGGGATCTTAGGTATAGACCCTATGTTCCTGCTCATACAACCTCTGCCTTCCCGCCGCGTTCTTCAATTTTCTTGAGAGCCTCTTTGCTAAAGCCCTGAGCTTTTACCGTAAGAGAGCGCATGAGTTCTCCGGTGCCGAGAATCTTCACCGGATTTTTTCCACTCACAAACCCGCCTTTTTTGAGTTCCTCGGGTGTTACCACATCGCCTTCATTAAATTCATTTAAGTCTCTGAGGTTTACCACATCATAAACCGTCTTCAGATGGCTCTTAAACCCGCGCTTTGGAGACCTCAGTTTAAGCGGAGTCTGTCCGCCTTCAAACCAGGGCGACACCCTTCCTCCAGAGCGCGACCTCTGCCCTTTATGTCCCTTTCCACTTGTTTTTCCGTGGCAGCCGGGACCGCGCCCCAGCCTTTTTCTATTCTTTACCGCGCCCTCTGGATGAGTCAGTTTATCCAACATACTTTTTGTCCTCTTCAATTATCCAGCCACTAATAAACTGATACAAGATGCATAATTCATGATACATGACACATGATTCATCTTGCATCATGTATCGTGTATCCTGCATCCTCCTTATTTCATTTGTGTCAATTCGTGGCTAAATCCGTAGGCATTTTATCAACTCCCATAATATCTGGGGAGGTCTAAATCTCCGATTTCCTTTCCCCTGAGCCTTGCCACATTTTCAGGCATTCTAAGAGAGGAAAGCCCTCTAATGACCGCCTGAACAACGTTAAGCGGATTCGTTGACCCTAAAACCTTAGATAGAATATCCTGAATCCCAGCAAGTTCAATAACCGCTCTGACCGCTCCTCCCGCAATAACGCCAGTGCCCGGAGCAGCAGGTCTTAGGACAACTCGGGTTGAACCATGCTGGCCTACCACTTCATGCGTAATAGTGCCGCTGTGCCTTGGAACCTTTATGAGATCCTTTTTTGCCTTCTCTACGGCCTTTCTAATGGCGTCAGGAACCTCATTAGACTTTCCCATAGCGCTCCCCACAATGCCATTGCTATTTCCAATAACTACGAGAGCGGTGAAATGAAATCTCTTTCCGCCCTTGGTTACCTTAGCGACCCTTCTTACATGAACGATCTTTTCTTTTAATTCAAGTCCGGCTGGATCAATTCTTTCCTTCGGCAAAATTTCTTCCTCCTCAAAGGATAACGTAGAGGCACAAAACTTTGTGTCTCTACAACCATTGGCGTTAAGTATCCCTAAAAATTAAAACTCTAGTCCTGCCTCCCTAGCCCCCTCTGCAATCGCTTTCACCCTGCCATGATACGGATACCCGCCGCGATCAAAACACACCTTCTTTATGCCCCTTGATAGAGCAGCTTCGCCCAGATACTTTCCGACCATTTTTGCAATATCAACCCTCTTCTTTTTATCGTTTTTTAATATTTCTCTAATCTCAGGCGTAAGGGATGATGCGGCAACGAGCGTGTGTTCGGCCACGTCATCAATTATCTGCGCATAAATATGGCTGGAAGATTTAAATATGCAAAGCCTCGGCACACCGGAGGTGCCCTTCATATTCCTTCTTACCCTTTGATGCCTTATATCTCGCCCTTCTTTTCTGGCCTTTCTCTTCATCATTTCTTTGTGCCTGCCTTTCCGGGTTTGAGTCTGAGCGCTTCACCAGTATATCTTATCCCCTTCCCCTTGTACGAGTCGGGCAGTCTGAGCCTTTTGATCTTTGCCCCAGTCTCGCCTATAACCTCTTTATCAATCCCGTTAATAATCACCCTTGTCCCCCTTTCTTCAACCGCCGCAGTAATGCCTTGAGGAAGGGAGAATTCAACCGGATTCGAATAACCCAGGCTGAACTTAATGCCACTCTTCCCGATGAGTTCGGCTCTATAGCCAACTCCTACAATATCGAGCGATTTGGAAAACCCCTCGGTAATACCCAAAACCATATTTGATATAAGAGCGCGGGTAAGACCATGAAGCGCTCTTGATTCCTTTTCATTGCTCTTTCTCTCGACCTGAATCCAGGGAGCGTTAACCTTTACATCAATGCCGGGGGGAACGCGCCTTGAGAGTTTTCCTTTAGGCCCTGAGACCTCTATGGAGCCGTCCTTGACCTCGACTTTTACCCCACTGGGTATGGCAATTGGTTTTTTGCCTATTCTCGACATGAACTTTACCTCATCAGATAACGACTATTTACCAGATTGTGCATATAAGCTCTCCTCCAACCCCAGAGCGGCGCGCCTGAATGCCAGTCATAACTCCCCTTGATGTAGAAAGAATAGAGATTCCAAGCCCGCCCTTTACCCTTGGAATTTCATTTTTGTCTACATAGACCCTACAGCCCGGCTTACTCACCCTGCGAATCTCCGTTATTATTGACTCCTTTTCGGGCGTGTACTTCAGTTCTATTTTAATCGTCTTTTTACCCACATCCTCAATCAGGCTATAGTCACCTATATACCCCTCTTCTTTAAGAACCCTGGCAATCTCAACCTTTATCCTCGACACAGGAATCTCTACCGAGCCATACCGATTTATTAAAGCGTTTCTTATTCTCGTAAGCATATCAGCAATCGGATCAGTCATTCCATCTACCTCTTCTACTTTAAATTACCAACTTGCCTTTCTTACACCTGGAATCCTTCCAAAGCTTGCCCCCTTGCGGAAGCACAGCCTGCACATGCCGAATTTTCTCAGGTATGCCCTTGGCCTCCCACACAGAGGACAGCGATTCTTGTGCCTTGTAGCAAACTTGGGTTTCGTTTTCAACTTCTCCATCATTGACTTTGTTGCCATTTGTTCCTCTTTTTTACTTGCGCACGCTATGGGAGCGAGTCTGAAACCTGCTCCTGCGTCTTTTTAACGTTCTCTAAAGGGCATTCCTAGACTTTTTAGAAGTTCTTTTGATTCCTCATCCGTTTTTGCCGTCGTAACGATCGTTATGTTCATTCCTTTTACCCTTTCAACCTTGCCGTACTCAACCTCAGGAAATATGGTGTGCTCCCTCAGTCCGAGTGTGTAGTTGCCGCTTCCGTCAAAGCCCTGGGGCGAGACGCCTCGGAAATCCCTCACACGAGGAAGGGTAAGATTAACCAGCCGGTCAAAAAACTCATACATCTTGCCCCCACGCAGAGTAACCATGCACCCAATAGGCAAGCCCTCCCTTAGTTTAAATCCGGCAATGGATTTTTTTGCCCTGGTTACTACGGGTCTTTGTCCGGAGATAATGGATATCTCCTTAACAGCGTCTTCTATAATCTTGTTCTCTTTTCCTCCATCGCTCATCTTCCCAAGTCCGATGTTGAGCACAACCTTCTCCAGTCGCGGAATCTCCATCGGATTTTTGTATCCGGATTTTTCGCTAAGCGACTGAGTAATGCTCTCTTTATATAGAGTTTTAAGTCTCGGAACCATCAGCTCTTAATCTCCTCATTGCATCTCTTGCAGTATCTTATCCTCTCTCCATCCGCAAGTCTCTTTCGCCCTACCCTAGAAGGGCGCTTGCATTTGGGACAGTAGAGCATGAGATTCGATATATGAATTCCGGCTTCTTTTTCGATTATCCCACCACTTGGATTTTTTTGAGAAGGACGGGCATGGCGCTTTATCACATTCAGCCTTTCTACTATCGCTTTATTCTCGCCCCTTAAAATTTTTATAACCTTCCCCGTCTTCCCTTTTTCTTTGCCGGAAACCACATAAACGGTATCGCCATTTTTAAAATGCAATTTTCCTGTTTCTACTGCTGTCATAGACCTAAACGACCTCCGGTGCAAGTGAAATTATCTTCATAAAACCCTTTGAACGAAGTTCCCTCGCCACAGGACCAAAAACACGAGTCCCAATTGGTTCATCCTCTTTAGTTATAAGCACGGCAGCATTATCGTCAAACCTCACGTAAGAGCCATCCAAGCGCCTCTGTTCTTTTCTGGTGCGAACGATTACGGCTCTATGAACGTCGCCCTTTTCCACCTTTGAATTAGGGATGGCCTCTTTAACCGAAACCACAATCACATCGCCAAGCCTCGCATATTTTCTGTTAGACCCACCCATCACCCTTATGCAAAAGAGCTTTTTTGCCCCGGTATTGTCTGCGGCTTCAAGAATCGTAGTAGGCTGGATCATTCCGCGCTCTCTCCTTCTTTGAGAATCTCCTGAGGCTCTCCCTCAATAATCGCCGCACGCTCAAGAATCTCGCTCACCCTCCACCTCTTTGTACGGCTAAGGGGTCTTGACTCGGTTATAAAAACCTTATCTCCTATCTTGCACTTGTTGTCTCTATCGTGGGCTTTAAATCTAGAGACCCTTTTCATAGGCTTTCCATACTTCAGATGACTCATTGCATGTGTCACGTCCACGATAACCGTTTTATCCATCTTATTGCTTGTAACTACGCCGACTCTGGTTTTTACTTTCCCTCTTTCCATATATTTTCTCCCGCGACTACACTTACTTTCTCATCCCAAACTCTCTTTCCCTCTGAATCGTAAGCACTCGTGCCAGGTCCTTTTTTAGTTTCTTTATCCTGCCAAAATTCGTCGCCTGGCGCGTGGAGAGTTGAACTCGCAGGTTAAAGATCTCTTCTCTTATGTCTCTTCCTTTTCTCTTTAATTCGTCGTCTTTAAGTTCTCTAATCTCACCCGACTTCATCCTGCAAGAACCCCCTCTTCACGGACGACTATGCGCGTTTTTACCGGAAGCTTATGAGAGGCAAGCCTCAGCGCTTCTCTTGCGGCATCCGGTGCAAGACCGCTTATTTCGTAGAGCATAGTGCCTCTTTTTATAGGAGCAACGTATCCCGCAACATCGCCCTTTCCCTTTCCCATCCTCGTCTCAGCGGGTTTTTT
>JBLNAE010000310.1:0-12241 GCA_050259195.1 Ignavibacteriales bacterium | reverse complement strand
CGGTATAGACTCACCTCGTTCTCTAGTGGCTTTGTGTTCTTCTTCGTTCTCTATATCAAATATCTGTATTAAGCGACTGCCCACATCGCTTTCGGATGCTCGTGCCTCAGATCCAGTCATTTTTTCTTCCCCTTTTCTTAGGGAATTACCAATGTAGAGGTCATAGCTCCCTAATTCCTTTAGTTCTTGCAAATGATAGGGGGTACGAGTCCATTTAGCTTGGCTTATATTTCGGCTATTGTTGTGAGAATAAGCGATTTCAATCCATTCTGAACCTTCCAGTTTTCGTGTGGTGAGTAGTTTTATGTGCTCATGAATTATTTGTAAATCGTGGCTCATCTTTCGCCTCCGTGATCCGGTAGGAACTTTTTGTGTGAGACTTCCCTCGTCCATATCTCCGCGTAATCCTGTAACCCCTTCCTTAAGGCCGCGCGATTTCCTGTCCGGGCTAGATTCCAAACCGCATTTTCAAAAATCTCCACCAACGGGGGTTTAATTACAACTCTTAAATGTTGAGGTTGAATTATTCTTGATTGTTTGTTAAGTTGTTTCATGTCGATTGTCTCCATTTTGCCTGCCCGTGATTGCGCCGCCAAAACGACACAGGCTTTTTTATTTTTCTAATTCCTCACATTTTCTAACCTTATTAATTTCCAGGTATTCAAGAAGGTCCGATTCCCAGAAAAGAATCTTTTTGCCGCACTTGTGGTGGTCAAATTTCTTATACCGAATCCAGTGATAAATTAGGCTGGGATCTAGGCTATAGGTTTTGCTGGCTCGCTGGACTGTAAGAAGCTTGCCCTTAGTGTTCCTTTCCTCTTTCAAAATTGTTGTCCTCTTTTTCTTTAAGTCTTTTCTGAACCGCCATGTCGAACTCCAAGACCAGATCTCGGATATTAAAATATAGATCGTGTCCTTGCAGGTGAGTCTCAGAGGGTCCGATGATCTGAACTCCTCTAATGCCGTCGTGGTCAATTACAATATGAAGTTCGACTTTTGGGCTCATACTTATATATTCCGCCAAAAATCAGAAAAAGGGCCACTTCTATCAACTTTTGAGTTATAACAGAAATCAAATTAGCTCACATTTGTTGATTTTAGCCATAATCTCATTAGCATTGTTCTATAATTCTTGAGAAAATTTAATGAAATCGATATGATGCGATGCCCACTTCAAATGGATGAGCGACAAAGTTCCACAATAAGAAACACAATCATTACAGCAAGTTAGAAATTTAACAAATGCCGGTTAGGAAGGGTTGGGTAATGATGGTAAAGTCTTTTTTTTTACACTTTTGGGATAAGGTTAGATTTATGTTTTTTTCTATGGTACTTGATAAATCCCTCACAAAAACGTTTTACAGTTCTTAGAGGTACGCCCGATTCTTCATGTATTTCTTCTACCTTTAGACCTCCTGTTGTTTCATTTATATACTTTCCTATGTCATTTGAATTATAGAGGAAATCTCCTACATTGTTTTGAGATCTTGCCTGAGGTCCAAGACTATCAATGTATTCGGCTATCATGCTTCGCACCTCATTGTTAGCATGTTCTCTTTCCTGAATAAATTCAACAACTTCGTCAGGGCGTGCATATGCATAAATGTATGCACCATGTCATTTGATATTTCTATCTCAGTTGGTATACCTTCAAAATCTTCCTGCCCTGTGTGCACGACACCAATATGTTTCGTAATGAGATATGTTAATTCTTGCTCAGCCTGTTGTAGGTCTTTTTGATAATCTTCGTCTTCGTTAACTAAGGTCCAAAGCTTTTTAATTTCCTCATTCAATTCCCTAAGGGTCTCACGTTTGGCTCCTCGCCTGACGAGATCTGATTCTATTTCATTATACAAATCCCTTCGATAACTGTTAGGTAAATTGAGTAAATTCTTGTCCCACTCGAAAATCTTCTCACCTAGCTCTTTCTCATCAAAAGCAGACAATTTCTTGTGTAAAGTCACAGCTAGTAATTCGTCAAACAAGCCTTCTGCTTCTGTTTTTTGTACTTTTGCTTTTGGTTCTTCCACTTCTTTTTTTCTTTCAGAGAGAAATTTTTTATTTTTAGTCCACTTAGGGTCATCGGGGTGATAAATACCCTTCGTAGCAATCTCCGCCAATTTTTGAACAGCATGAAGCGATGCTTTAGCTATTCCTTCAAACTCTATTTTTTTACTTGTGTAATAAAAGAGGATGTATGGATTTGGATAAGGGAATAGGTAAGCAAATCGGAACTCGTCATCATTTAAATCAATTTCTCCCGCCCTTGCTCTCAAAAGAAGTTCAGCTTCATAAAGGACCAACATCCCTATTAGGTGTAGAAAAGATTCGGAAATCTTTTCATCTTTTAGATCTTTTAGCAGATCTTCATCTAGCAGAATTGTAAGTGCCGAAGTTGCAAGCAATGTTCTCGCGAGAAAAACGCCTCTAGCATCCAGTTGCTTAATTGAACTGAGGAAGGCGTCCCTATTTTTCATTTCGTAGACTTTAATTAGAACGGCTTGCAGCTGTTTTTTAATAACTGGATCGCGTTCTTTATTTTTTATCTCTTTAATCCATCCTAGAAAAAGAAAGGAAAAGGCTCGCAAAAGGTTAACGAATCCCCTTGCTACATCGATATATTGAGATTCTTTGATCATATTTTATAGTGTCCAAATAGGTGTCTATACTAGCCCAAAACACCCTAAATAACCTAAATACTCAAGTAGAGAGATTAACAGATTTTTCTTGTATTTACAAGAAATTACAGCCGTTGCCGCCACTTACAAAATTCATGGGGTATGGATGTCTTAGGCGCGGGTCTCACTACAAAATACGTGCTTCCTCGATTATTTAGATTTGTCGCAAGGCTTCCCGAAATACTATTAATTTCTACAATCTCATGGTGTTTTGTGGTGTCGTGGCTCGCGATGAAAGCGGATTTCTCCATAGCGATGGGGGCAATGATTGCCGGAGTAAGCATGTCGAGTTTTTCCTTATAATCTGGATGTAATAGCAAAGATAAGAGCACTAAGAGACTTTTTCGTAACGCTTTTTTTCGTCTCCCTTGGAATGCAGATAGTCGTAAGCTCCTCCTCTGTGATAAACTCCGCCGCCATAATATCCATTTTTGTAATTCTAAGCAGATTCGTTACAGTAATACCGGCCTTAAAGGCACTCAAGTACGGCTATCGGTTCGGAATTTTAACCTCGATATCAATTTCACAGATCAGCGAGTTTTCGCTTGTCATTGTATCCGTGGGCTATGGTCTCGGACATATATCAAAGGACATAGTGTCACTTACGGCGATTATCCTCATTATTACATCAACAATCTCAACATATATGACGCTCAATAACCACAGGATCACGGGCTCTTTTCTCGACATTTTGGGGAAAAAGGATTAAAGGAGGGAGACTTAGCCGAAGCTGTAACTGCTGACCATAAGGGAAAAAGCCTTATTCTCCTCGGATGCCACAGAATAGGAAGCTCGTTAATAGAATCAATCAAAGACAGGTACCAGGATTTCCTCGTAGTGGATTTCAGCCCTGAGGTAGACGCAAGGCTCAGGACTCTAAACATACCCTTTCTCTATGGAGACATAAGCCATCAGGACACAATTGAAGAGATGGAGATTCAACGCGCAAAGGTAATAGTTTCATCTATCTCTGATGACTTCCTGAGAGGTACCGATAATCTTCGGCTTTTAAAGCAGATAAAGAGGCTGAATCCTAACGCAAGGGTCATTGTAACGGCAGAGACTATAAAGAAAGCGGTTGAGATGTATAAGGCCGGAGCGGACTACGTTTTAATTCCAAGGATCCTATCGGCAAATTATCTCCTGGAGATTATTGACATAGCCCTTAATGGAAGAATAGATGAACTAAAGATAAGAGAGCTTGTGGCACTGGAGAAGAGAAGAGAGATTATTGATTGACCTTGCATCACCCTGAGCCTTTCAATTCGCCAACATAGCAAACACAAAGCATTCAAATGTAGGAGCAACTCCGTCGTTGCCCAAATTATGGCTAGGGCAGACATTGGGGTGCCCCTCCTACAATACTATTAATAAATCGAATCGGTATAATTAACCGGACCTTATATTGACCATACACCGATAATTTGAGCTACTCCAGCCTCTGTGATAGAATCCAAACAACCATGGAAGCAAGATTAATAAGAGGATTTAACGACATACTTCCCGACCAGATTAAGAGATGGCACTACATTGAGGAGAGGGCAAGAACCATTTTTGAACTCTACGGTTTTTCGGAGATAAGAACGCCAGTTGTTGAGTTTACGGAGATCTTTGCAAGAAGCCTCGGCACAACAACCGATATAGTCGAAAAGGAGATGTACACCTTCACCGATAGAGACGGCTCTTCAATCACGCTCCGGCCCGAAGGCACCGCCGGGGTCGTAAGGGCATTCACAGAGCATTCGATGTATGCCAAATCGCCTATATCAAAGCTCTATTACACGGGAATGATGTTTAGGCACGAGCGCCCGCAGAAGGGGCGGTACAGGGGATTTTATCAAATCGGAGCGGAGCTTTTTGGTCAGAAAGACCCTCTTGCAGATGCAGAGGTAATAGTGATGCTCTGGAGGTTTTTTGAAACAATTGGAATCAGCCCGCACTTGAGACTTGAGATAAGCTCTCTGGGTGATGAAAACTGTCGCCCGTCTTACAAACGAAAGCTCATAGAATTTTTCACACCTAGAAGAGATGAATTATGCGAGGATTGCCAGAGGAGGCTTGATGTAAATCCGCTGAGAATTCTTGATTGCAAGAAGGAGAGATGCAAAGAGATCGCGCAAGAAGCCCCATCAATGCTCGACAACCTTTGCGATGGTTGTAAAGAACATTTTGACACAGTTAAAGACACCCTCGAAAAAATGGGGACTTCTTATGTGCTCAACCCTCGAATTGTAAGAGGGCTTGATTACTATACAAGAACCGTTTTTGAGGTAACAACCCAGGAACTCGGAGCGCAAAACGCCGTAGGAGCGGGGGGAAGATACGATGGGCTTGTTGAGGAATTAGGCGGCCCTCCAACGCCTGCCGTAGGGTTCGCCGTAGGCATGGAGAGGATAATATTCCTTCACGAGAAAACTTTTCCTGAAGGGTTTCAAAAAGAAACCGATGCCTTTATAGCACACCTGGGAAGCGAGGCGAAAAGAGCGGCTTTTCTCCTTGCTTACGAACTCAGGAAAAACGGTGTTTTTATTGACATAGACTATGAGGATAAGAGCCTCAAAAGCCAGCTCAAACGTGCAGATAAACTTGGGGTTAATTACACAATAATTATTGGAGAGCAGGAACTAAGCCGAGGCAAAGCGAAGGTAAGAGACATGAGAAAAAGCACCGAGGAAGAGATGAACCTGGAAGACATAAAAAAACTGGCAATTAAGTTTAGGATTTAGTCGTGACTGGCAACAAGTCTCTTATGTATGTGGTGTGTTCAACAAATGCAACGCCTCCACACGCTATCCGCCCATGTTCTAGCATAGAAATCGAAAAAAGGAAAACTCTGTTCTCCCTATTTTCAGGTATGATTATTTTTCTCCTGTATCATTCTTGCATGTTACCCTTTTAAATCCCCAATTAGATCGGGGGTTACTACATTCGGGTATGACAATGGCCGGGATGCCAGATTAATCCATTCAGGCATGACAAGACGTAAATATGTGTAACGTGAGTAACTAATATTTAAGGAGAACAAATGGCTAGAAAGAGGATTTTCTATGGATGGTACATTGTAGCGGCATCCCTCATCTTAATCATTATGGACGGACTCCTTCTCTATTCTTTCGGCGTACTTTTCCCTTATTTAAACAAAGAATTCGGCTTTTCCCGCGCTGTAGGTTCTTCAATATTTTCGATAAGATCGGTAGTCCTTGCCTTCTCTTTAACCCTCGCGGGACGCCTTGTAGATAAGTATGACCCAAGGTTGGTGATCACTTCAGGAGGAATTATTACAGCTCTCGGAATGCTTCTCTCCGGAATTGCAACCAAAGGATGGCACTTATATGTATCTTATGGATTCCTAATCGGACTTGGAGACGGAGTTCTCTACATTACGTGCGTCGCCGTAGTTAGCAGGTGGTTTATAAAAAAAAGAACGCTCGCAATCGGAATTATCACAACAGGAATTCCCCTTAGTGGACTAATCACAAATCCACTTACCGCATGGCTTATTTCTTCGTTTGGACTAAGAATCGCATTCTTCGGCTTGGCTGGGCTTCTTGCACTTTCTACACTCTCGGCTTTAGTGTTAAGGGGTTATCCTGAAGAGAAAAATCTAAACCCTTATGGCGCGGGAGAGCAATCCACAACAGAGCCTCTGCAAAAATTAAAAGGCAATGGAGACTGGAAAGCACGTGAAGCAATAGCTACGCCTATCTTCTGGATAATGTATACGATGTACTTTTTTGGATTTACCACTTTTCTAGTAGTCGTAGTTCATCTTTTTAACTTTGCGATAGATTCCCGGATTCCTCCTCTTGTAGCCTCAGGCGCTCCCGCCGCTATTGGATTAGGAAGTCTATTTGGGAGGCTTGTCCTCTCGGCCCTGCTTACAGAAGTTTTAGAAAGCAAAAAAGTTCTCTTCTTTTGTTTCTTACTTCAAGGAAGCTCCATTTTTCTTCTACTCGGTATTAGAGAAACCTGGGCATTCTATCTCTTTGGCATCCTATTTGGATTTTTCTATAGTGGAACTGTCCCAATTTTTCCAACACTGCTTGGAAACTTTTTTGGACTCGGTTCTTTGGGAACGATATACGGTTTTTTCGGTACCTCCTACTGTGTTGCGGCAATAGGAGGACCGCTTCTTGCTGGATACATCCACGACATATCAGGCACATATTTCTACGTCTTTCTCCTTACCACATTTTTCTGTTATGCGGCTGCTGTTTCTTCCTTCTTTATTAAGCCCCCTCAGAGAGCAGTTAGAAGCGTCGCCAGCGCATCTCAGTAAAAAAATTAACCACAGGGAACATAGAGCCTGTCCTGAGAAAAGACGAAGGGTTCACGGAGAAATGAATTGATGCAGGCGGATAAACCTCATGTAAAATATATTTAGACTGGCTATGAGCAGAGACACAATTTTAGAAATTCGCAAGGATGGCGAGGGATTCCTCAAAGCTCTAAGCCAGGAGCTTTATTGGAATCTAGCTGGATTGAAAGAGGAAACCAATCTCAAAACCATCTATAAAGCCCATCCAATTTTTGGAGACCCCGATGTATTTTTTTCTGTGAAAGATATATCCTCAAAGGATGGGGAGGAAGAAATAGGGCTGAAACTAATCCTCAGCCTCTTAGCCCGTTCTATTATAGAGAACAAAACGGCAAAACTCAGAGACGAAATTCTCAAGGCCGAAGCCAGGGATGAAATCAGGCTTGATTATAAAACAATCCCCTACAGATCGGCATTGGCAGAGATAAAAATAGAGGCAAAAAGGGCGCGAAGAGAAGATATAGATAGAAAAAGAAGAGAAACAGTCCTAAAGCTTGAGCCGCTTCTTCTTAAAACCCTTGAGATTGCACACGGCGTTGCGTCGGAACTTGGATTTTCATATATAAACCTCTGTGATGAGATGGAGAAACTGAACCTCAGCGAGATTGAGGAAAAAGCGAAGCTATTTCTCAAGGACACCGAGTATGCTTACAGAGACCTACTCAAGTGGCTTCTTATGAAGCGAATGGAACTGAAACTGAAAGACGCCAAATGGCATGACCTTTCTCATCTCTTTAATTCGTTTGAACTCAAATCAGAGTTTTCAAAAATTGATTTAAAAGCTCTAGCAAGAAAATGCCTCGATGAAATGGGCATAAATGCTGGCGAAGGCATAAATGCGGATTTATCATACAGAAAGAGCAAAACCTCACGTCCCTTATGCATTCCGATTGATGTACCACAAAATGTAATGGTCTCGGTCTATCCTGTAGGCAGCGTTGAAGATTACGAAGCCTTCTTTCACTCACTTGGGATTGCCCTTCTGTACGGACACCGAAATCCCGAAGACGAGTTTGAATTTAGGAGGCTCACGGAATCTGCATCGGAAGAGGTCTTCGGGTTCCTGTTTAGAAACCTTCTCCTCCAGCCAAAGTGGTTGCGGAGATATTTGAAGTTAGAGGTGGGCAGTGATTTCTTAAAATTCCTCTATCTCAAACAACTCATGATGGTTCGATACTACTCAGGAAAGCTGATTTATGAACTGTTGCTCCACAGAGATGAAGACTTTAGAAGCAAATCCGATTTTTATAAACAAACGCTCAAAGAGGCGACTCTCTCCGATCATAGCGAAGCCGATTACTTGGATAACCTCGATCCGTTTTTTCACACCGCGAGCTATTTGAGAGGTTGTATTATCGAAGCGGAACTGAAATGGCACCTGAGGGAAAAATTTGATGAGGAGTGGTGGAGGGAAAAAGAAGCCGGAGATTTTATCCGTAAGATATGGAGTGAGGGAGGAAGAATCACTTCCCAGGAGATTTCTAAAAGAGCGGAATTTGAGCAGATTGATTTGACGCCCCTTCTGCAATTCCTTGGAGAGATTCTGGCATAGCTTTTTGAATGTTTAAGCCACGAATTAGCAAGAATGTATACAAACAGAAGAATACAGGATGCAGCATTCAGCCGTATTTCTCCCATCTATCCCGTGTTCTGTATACTGTATGCTGATTATTTAAGATTTTCAGAGGTAAAAATGACGACCGGAATATTCTATAGTCAAATATTTAAAACGAGTCCGGGACCCGTAATAGGGCCCAAGTTTATCAACTTCCCTGAATCTCTTGGAAGCGTACTTAAACTCCCCAATGTAAGACTCTTTGAGCATGAGCCTGTGTCAGAGGATTTAATCCTAAAATTTCATCCTGAAGAAATGGTGGAAAACCTGAGGAATAAACCATACGGGAAAAACGCATTTTACTCAGTTGGTGCCTGCGTTGAAGCAAGCAAAAGGATAATGAGCGGGGAGTTAAAAAACGGGCTTTTATTTAACAGCACATCAGGGCATCATGCCGGTCCCACACGCGCATGGGGTGGAACATATCTAAACTGCGTTGCGCCCGCAGTTTAGGCATTTTTGATTTCCTTTTAGTTATGCGAAGTTAGGTCAGTAATTCGCTCGTTAGAGGCACCCTCAGTGTCCAAATAGGTGTCCATAATTCCGATATTTAGGCGCTCTATGGCCTGTTTCTTATGCTGCGGGGTAGGATGAGAATAGCGTTTTGTCATGTTTATATTCTTATGGCCCATTAGCTCCTGAACGGTTGCCAGATCTACTCCTTCCATAACAAGCCTTGAGGCAAAGGTGTGCCTGAGGTCGTGAAACCTGCAATGAGGGATACCGGATTTCTTTAAGGCGCTTGTCCATGCACTAACAACTATCTTTCTCCCTTCAAACACATACTCGCTTTGGCTTTCGGCTTTCAGCCTTAGTAGGGCCTTTCTAAGTTTAGGGTGTATGGTGATTGTTCTACTCTCATAGTTCTTGGAATCTCTGACAAGAATAAATCCCTCTTCTAAGTTAACATCACACCATTTTAGCTGTAGCAGCTCTCCCCTTCGCATTCCCGTTGAGACAGCAGCCAGGAGTATAGGTCTTAGGGCCGGTGAAGCCGCCGCATATAGCCTCTGAAATTCATCTTCACTCAGTATTCTTAGATTTGTATTATTTACCCGGAAATGCTTAACACCTTTGTACGGACTTGAGTCAATCATCTTCCATGTCACGGCCATAGTAAGCATGGTGCTTAATGTGTCCAGCTCTCTATTTACAGTTGAAGGTTTTACCTGGGCCTTACGTTCAGACTTGTATTTCTCTATAAGCCAAGGTGTAATTTGAGAAAGTGTTTTGCCGTTCAAATGAACGCGAAGGCTTTTAATAGAATACAGGTCCCTTTTCCATGACCTTTTGTTGTCTTGTGAATACTGTAAATATCTATCTGCTAGCTTTTCAAATAGAATGGGTATTCTAGTCTGAGCTATGTCAAACTTACCCTCCGCGATCTGGCCCTTTCTTATTGATAGGGCTTTGAGCGCGTTCTGCCGTGTGATTTTAGACGGGTCCGCACCGGAGATTGTCACTATTTCTCTCTTTCTCTTGCCATCCGGTAGGTAGTAATCTATATACCATCGGTTGTCTTTCTTGAATACTCCCATGATTATTTACCTCCTTTTTTTGGTTTAGTTTCTTTACCTTTCTTTTCTTCCATTTCTACATACTCAAAAAGATCTCCTACTTGGACGTTTAGGGCTTTACAGAGCGCGTCTATGGTTCCCCTCATAATCCCTTTCCATGTTTCATCGTATAAAGGTTTTAAGGATTGATAGGTTAGTCCGGCCTTTTTAGCTAATGCAACTCTTGTCATTTTTCTTTCGCCAAGGATTCGAGAAAGATTGCATTTAATCATTTTCGAGTTTTCCTTTGTATTTGGATTACCTAATCCATATAACATCTACTAATATTTGTCAATGGGCTTTTAACATTTTATCAATTACCTATTGACAAGTATATTAAGAGTTGTTAATATTATAGTAACAGAAGCTAATAAGGAGGTTAAATCAATGTTAACTAATCAGTCAGTAACAAATGAAAAGCCCCGGGATTTAGCTGTAACTAAGTCCCAGGGCAAGGGGAATAACAACGGTAATGGTAATTTTACACCCATGCTTAAGGATAGTAAATCCAGGTATGACAAGGGCATGGGGTTATATAAAGAGGGTAAGGTCAAGGTCAGCTCTAACGGCCTGTTTAAGATCAGCGGCTACTATGAATGCGATCCTGAAAAGATGACGTGTACGTGCCCGGACTACAGGACTAGGAAAGAAGCCTGTAAGCATCTATTCGCTGCTATGCTGTTTGTAAAGAATAGAGGCAGGACGGTTATTCAGGATTTGGATGGTTTCACCTGGGTTGATGAGATCCGGGATATGCCAAGCTCATACGATAAACCTAAACCCGAGGCTAAAGATACCTCAGATAAGCCCACAGAGGCCCCTACCAAGCCCTTTGACAGGCAATCTACAATAACCAGGCTTGCGGTCCTTAACACCGCCACAGAGATTCTTAAGACCCATAGCAAACCAATAGAGTTTAATGATATTGTTTCTCTTGCAGCTCAGCTAGAGCAATGGGCTTTGGGAGGCGATTAGAATGTCTCGGCACGATGAACCATTAAACGATGTTGAACCGCCGGAGCAGAGAACCAAGAGGGAAATTGATTTCTTTATGAAGCAGGGCCTCGATGAAGCCAAGGCAGGGATATTGTTTAAGATATTGCGGAGGTATAAGCTCAAGTTCATTAATCAGTAAGACTTAACCTCCTCACTTACAAAGCTCACACAAGAGCTTTCAAAGTAACCACTTGACTTTAACTCTTCTTTAGCATGACTGCTTTCTGTAGTTACGGCGTAGAACTTGGGTATAAACTCCACAAGCGTTTTGTTATTACTTGGGGATAGGAAGATTGCCATGGTTATGTCCCAGGCTACCAAACCACGAACCTTTACCTGGGTAGATACAAACGTTAAAATGTCTTCTGGCAAGCTGGTTGTAGAATATTGAGCCGTATTTGAAGCGATATTACACTCTATTGTACCATCCTCTCTACTCTCTTTAGCAATTTGATATTTGTTCAAAACGCAGAACTTGAGCACCGCCTGCCATGTCCTATCAAAGGGAGCATCTATAAATACCCTTTCTCTTTGGGGTTTGCTACTACTAAGGGTTTTTATCTCTTTCTTTTCTGATGTACTACCAGAGCTTATCGATGGGGATGGGGGCTGACTGCTGGCTGGTTCTCTTTGAGGTTCGCTGCTAGTGGATTTTGTCTCTTTCTTTTCTGATGTACTACCAGAGCTTATCGATGGGGATTGGCTAGCTGGCTCTTGTTTCTTCTCCGCTACCTTTGGTGGAATAAGGTAAGGAGAACTTGTATGTGGATACAGGAAAGGGGGCCCAGCTGCACCGCAAGAGGAGCACACCAGAAGTAACAACGAAAAAGCAATTGATGACCTATTGTCGCTCTTCATCAAGTAAGCCACTATCTTAGAATAGATACTCAAGCTTCACAGCTACTACATCAAAACGGCTAGCTCCTATATCAGAAGGCGGAATGGTACTTCCACCAGCGAACTCTCCATACTGAGCAGAACCCCTATTGTATCTGTTAAAGAGCGAGGTCTCCACTCTAAAGTTTACGTTTTGATAAGGATACCAGGAGAGACCAAGAACCGTAGCCCCCACGTTCAG